>UQVV01000153.1 GCA_900544635.1 uncultured Cloacibacillus sp.
ACGGCCATTCAGTTCAACGCGGCGAACTTCTGGCCCGTCTCGCTGCTCGTCGTCGTCCTCGTCTTCTTCTTCAGCCTCGTGAGCAAGAATAAATATTTCAACATCTTCGCCGTCCTCGGCTCCATCGTCATCGCCTACCTGCTCTGCCTCGCGCTGTCGCTGACGGGCGTTTTCGCGCCGGGACACGCGGCTTACATCAACCTTCAGAGCATCATCGACGCGCCGTGGCTGCGCCTGAACCTCTTCATGCCGTGGGGCGCGCCGAAATTTTCCGGCCTCGCCATCGGCGCTATCGCGGCGGGCTTTTTCTGCGTGATGATAGAGTCTATCGGCGACTATCATAACTGCTCCTATGCGGCGGGCATCAACGACCCGACCGTGCCGCAGATAAACCGCGGCATCGGCGCGGAAGGTATGTGCTGCGCGCTCTCCGGGCTGCTCGGCTCGGTCGGCACGACGTCGTACACGGAGAACATCGGGCTTATCGGGCTGACTGGCGTCGCTAGCCGCTACGTCGTGCGGGCCGGAGCCGTTATACTTATATGCCTCTCGCTTATCGGCAAGCTCGGCGCGCTCATAGCGACGATGCCGACTCCGGTAATCGGCGGCGCGTACATCACGCTCTTCGGCACGATAGGCGCGCTCGGCATCCAGAACCTCATGCGCGCGGACATGGGCAGCCAGCGCAACGTGCTCATCGTAGGCTTCTCGTTCCTCATGGCGCTCGGCCTTCCGGGCTGGGTTGAGCCGAACCAGGCGCTCTTCACGGGCGCGCTCGGCACGACGGCGGGCGGCATGATCTGGGCCGTGCTCAAGACGCCGATGGCGGTCGCGGGCATCCTCGCGGCGCTCTGCGACAACCTCATCCCCGGCACGACGGTGGAGCGCGGCATAGCCTCCGGCGTGGAAGAGTCGCAGGAGAACGTGAAGCGCCCGCGCGCGTAAAAATTTCGGAAACGGCGAAAAAGAGGCGAAAGCCTCTTTTTTTGTATTTTCCGGCGCGCGGCTTTATAATATGTAAAATTATCGCCCGTTTTATGTTTTGCGCGGGCGGCGCGGCTCTGCGGCGCGCGGCCGGAAATTACCGGCGCGCAGCCCGCGTCCGTCCGCCTGAGGAAGGAGAGGTTCTGAATGAGACTGTTCGTAACTGGGATAAACGGATTTATCGGCACGCATCTGCTCGACGCGGTGCTCACGACGACCGACTGGCAGGTGAGCGGATTCGACATCGCTTCGACGAATCTCGCGCCCTACGAGGGGAACTCTCAGTTCTCGTTCAGGCGCGGCGACATCTTCAAGGACAACGAGGCGCTCGAGGCGGAGGTCATAAAATCCGACGCGGTCATCCCGCTCGCGGGGATAGCGAAGCCGGCCTACTACGTCAAAAAGCCCGTATGGACCTTCGAGCTCGACTTCGAACAGAACCTCAAAATGGTGCGCCTCTGCGTGAAGCACAACAAGCGCATAATCTTCCCCTCCACCTCCGAGGTCTACGGCATGAGCGCGGGCGAGGAGCTCAAGGAGGACGAAAGCCCGCTCACGACCGGCCCCGTCGTCAAAATGCGCTGGATATACAGCTGCGCGAAGCAGATGATGGACCGCATGATATTCGCCTACGGCTACGAGGCCGGGCTGCAGTTCACGATATTCCGCCCCTTCGACTGGATAGGGCCGCGGCTCGACACGAAGCGCGACGCCGAGGAACGCCGCGCGCGCTCCGTCACTCAGATGCTCTACGACATGATACACCGCCGCCGCATATCGCTCGTCAACGGCGGAGAGCAGCGCCGCAGCTTCACGTGGGTCGGCGACGGCATAGAGGGGCTCATGGCGATCATCCGCAACGAGCACAACCGCGGCGACAACGAAATCTTCAACATCGGCAACCCCGACAACAACTATTCGATAAAAGAGACGGCTGAGATGCTCGTCGAAGAGGCGAAGAAATTCCCGCAGTTCCGCGAGGCCGCCGAGGCCACGGAGCTCGACATCATCCCGGCCTCCGTCTACTACGGCAAGAGCTACGACGACATGCAGAACCGCAAGCCCTCGGTCAGGAAGATGGAAAGCCGCTTCGGCTGGAAGCCCAAGACCGACATGCGCGAGCTGCTGCGCCGCACGATAGCCTGGTACGCGGAAGAAGAGGCGAAATAACGCGCGCATGAGAAAGCGCCCGCTTATCGGCGTCCCGACGCTGCCCTTTCAGCGGCGCTGGGAAAACGCCGCGCTTGATGAAATTGACGGCGAAGAGCTGAAATACTTCTGGTTGCTCTCGCGCCTGACGTCGAAGATAATCTCGTCAGTGCGCGCCGCGGGCGGCGCTCCGCTCGCGCTGACGCCGGCGGAGGACGAGCGCGAAATAGAAAAGCTCGCAGCGAAGCTCGACGGCTTCGTATTCGCGGGCGGGCAGGACATAGCGCCCTCGTTCTACGGCGAGGAAAGCCGCGGAAGCCGCGCGCCCGACATCGAGCGCGACCACTTCGAGACGGCGCTCTGCCGCGCGGCGCTCGAACGCGACAAGCCGCTGCTCGGAATATGCCGCGGCTGCCAGCTGCTGAACGTCGTGCTCGGCGGCACGCTGACGCAGGATCTACCCTCCGTCGACGAAAAATGGACGCTGCACAGCCGCTCCGACGTGATGCGCGGCTACGTCCACGAGGTAAAAATCCTCTCTCCGTGGCTCTTCCCGAACCACTCCGGCGAAACGATGCCCGTCAACTCGATGCACCACCAGGCGATAGGCCGCCTCTCAAAGCACCTGCAGGCCGCCGCCGTCGCTGACGGAGGAATAATCGAAGCCGTCAGCGCGCCCGCATACAAATGGGCCGTCGGAGTACAGTGGCACCCCGAATGCCTCGCCGAGGACGACGCCGTGCAGATGGACATATTCCGCGCGCTCGTGGAAAAGGCGGGAAGCTAGGCGAAGCACCCGCGGAACGCGCTGCAAAGCTGAAAGAACCGCCGCAGTCGACAAAGTCCGCCGCGGCGCAAAAATTAAAGAGATTGACGCTATTCCTACGTAGGCGTTATCGAAGGCTTGTCAGCGCACAGGCCTTCGATGTTTATGTAAAACAGACGCGCGCCCCCCGAGCTCACATAAAAATCTCCAAATGTCCGCACGCCGCGCCGCGCGTGTGAATTTCCGCGCTTCCGCACCGCATAAGCCCATTAAACCAACGCCGCCGCGAACCGTCGCGCAAACGCGGCGTTGAGTGTTATCATATCTGTGGATTCTTGATATAAGGTCGCGTCCTTCACGGGACGCGTGAGTTGAAACGTCCTCGGAACGTGGGCGTCCATCGACTGGAATGTCGTGTCCTTTGCGGGACGCGTGAGTTGGAATGATTTACAGAAGGCCGCGGCGTGCGGCGTAGCGCCGCAGCCTTCACATGATGTGTGATGTGTAAGTTCAAACAACTGCATCGGAAGTATATTGTCTTTTGACTAAGCGACAGAACAACTCATGTCATTCCGTCAATCCCCTGGCCGGAATCTCAGTGGTAAACGCCAGAGGCGGCAGAGCGGCATAAATTCTGCTGCAAAGTTAATCGCTACAGCCGCCGACGCCTCGCCGCCTCCCTAGCACGCGCCCGCGGCGCTACACCCCGCGCGCCTCTTTTGCGCAGGCCTCCATTTGTTTCACTCTTTCAGCGTAGTCTTCCGGCGTGTCCATGTCTTTGAAGTGGCAGTCGGGGGCGGCGGCGCGTTCTATTTCGGATTCGTAGAGCGCGACGATTTTGCGGCCGCCCGCGTCGCCCTGCGCGCTGCGGAAGCGCTCGCGCCAGACTGCGCGGTAGAACATCGGGTGGCCGAATACGCCGTCGCGGCACGGCGCGAGCAGCGTTTTTTCGGGCGGCAGCTCGTCGAAGCGGCGCGCGAGCGCGGCTATCGCCTCGGGCGTCGCGAGCGGAAGGTCGGCGAGCATTATGCAGAAGTCGCGCCCTTCGCCGAGCATTTCAAGGCCGATGGCGAGCGAGCTCGACTGCCCGCGCTCGGGCGCTTCGTTGACCCGCGCCTCGACGCCGCGCGGCAGCTGCGGAAGCGCCTCCGCGACCTCGCGCGAGAGGACGGCGCATATTCTTTCAAAGCCCGCGCCACGCAGGTTGTCTATCACCGTTTCTATGACCGTTTTGCCGCCGAACTGCAGCAGCAGCTTCTGGCGGCCCATGCGCTTCGACAGGCCTGCTCCGAGCAGAATCGCCTCCATCATCGTCTCTCCTTCGCTTTGTACAGCTCGCCGCGCCGCGCCGAGGCGGCGCAGACGGCGTCGTATTTTTCAAGCAGCGCGGGAAAAAGCGCCTCCGCCTCCGCGGCGCGCGCTTCGTCGAGCGTCTCCCATTTGTTTATCACGAGTATCTTCTTCGCCGCGCGTGGCGCGTTTTTCAGCGGCCCTTCCGAATGGAGCAGATATTTGAGTATCGTCTCCGCGTTTACTGGCGCGTCTGCGCTCGCGCCGTGAAGGGCGCAGAACTGCGCGGCGCGGAATATGCTGTCCTCCGAGGGCGCGCAGCCGAAAGCGTCCGCTCCGAGCACGGCGAAGACGGCGGCGCTGGTCTCCGGCACGGGCGGCTCCCATGCCTCGTAGAATTTGAGCGAGCGTCCGCGCGAACCGTCGCATTCCACTATTACGAAGTCCGCGGCTCCGTGCGCGGCGAGCGCGTCGATTTCGGCCGGCGCGTAGCCTGTCAGCTTGCCGCCGCTTTCGCCGGAGGTTGCCGCGAGCTTCGCGCGCTCCGGCATCGCGCTCAGAAATTCGCCGCAGAGCCGCGCGGGGCCGATGAAGATGTCTCGGCATTCCTCCGGCGTCGGACGGAAAATTTTCGTCGTCGTCGTGAGCAGGACCCGCCCCAGTTTTTCAAGCTCCGCGCCGAGGCCGTAGAGCAGCGAGGTTTTCCCGCCGCCGCCCGTTATCGCCCCGGGCGCGCGGCGCGCTGTGTATTTCGACAGGAATTTATATAGTTCGGACAAAGAGACCACCTCGCGGGTTTTTGAGCGACGTTTTGATTTTACCGCGCGGCGCGTTTTTTGTGGGGTTTTGTTCATTTATGAAAAACCGCCGCCGTTTCTGCTTGCTGCGGAAGCGGCGGCGGTTTTCGTTTGTTTTATGCTTTGCCTAGTAATATCTCTTTTCGACGCGGCGTCCGAGCTTTTCCATCGACTC
>UQVV01000154.1 GCA_900544635.1 uncultured Cloacibacillus sp.
TGGCTTGGCCTGCTGATAGGCGTCGTCTGCGCGGCGGCGCTCGGGCTGGCGCTGCCGCGGCTTAAACGCGCGGCGGGCCTCCGGTTGTAGGGGAAACGTTCAGGGCGTTGAAAAAAGAGTTCGACGTACTTCTTCTAGGATATTACGGCTTCGGCAACCTCGGCGACGAGCTTCTCTGCGAAGCGTCGCTGAGGCTGCTTGCTTCGTGCGGCGTGCCGAAGGAGCGCGTCGCGCTGCTTTCCGCCGCTCCACGCGAGAGCGAGGAAAGATACGGCGTCCGCGCGTTCGACCGCTGGAGCCTGCGCGAGATAGGGCGTGCCTGCGCCGCGAGCCGCAGCCTGCTGCTCGGCGGCGGCGGGCTTTTTCAGGATTCGACGAGCGCGCGCTCCTGCGTCTACTACTACGCCGTTGTGCGCATAGCGCGGCTGCTCGGCCTCAGAGTATGGGCGGAGGGGCAGTCGGTGGGGCCGCTTCGCCGCGGGTTGTCGCGCGCGCTGACGCGCGGGGCCTTCGGCTCGTGCGTCCACACCGGCGTGCGCGACGAAAGCTCGCGCGAGATTCTCGGCTCTATGGGAATCGGCGCAGCGCTCGCTCCCGACCTCGTGACGTCGCTGCCCGTGCCGCATGCGGAGGGCGGCGGGGGCTTCCTGCTCTTCAACGCGCGCCCCGGATACCGCGCGCTTGCGGAGAGAGCTGCGGCGGGCTGCATGAAGCTTGCGGAAAGCTCCGGGCTCGAGGTCGCGGGCATAGCTCTGTCGCGCGAGGACGAGGCCGAGCTCGCGAGCCTTGCGTCGGCGGGACTTATAAAGCTTTCGGGCGTTACGCTGGTTTCGTCGAAGGAAGATTTTTCGCGCGCCGCGCGCCGCGCTTGCGGCGCTGTCGGAATGCGGCTCCATTTTCTTATACTTTCCGCGCTTTCGGGCCTTCCGCTCGCCGGCTGCGCCTATGATCCTAAGGTCGCGGGGCTTTGTATGCGTTATAATATTGCTTTGACAGACGGCGGCGAGACGACGCTTTCCGCTCCGCCATCCGCGGAGCTTGCGGCGGCGGAGGCCGCGTCGGTCGCTGAAGTTTTTGCGGAAGGACTGCGGGCGGCCCGCTGTGAAATCAATGGACGATAAAAGAAGAACTGAAAAATATATCCGCCGAGGTGCGCAAGGACGTGCTGCGTATGGTCGGCATGGCGCGCTCCGGACCTTACGAGACGCCGCTCGCGATTGCGAGCCTGCTCGTCTACCTCTACTGGGAGGAGATCGCGCTCATCCCGTCGGAGCCGCGGCGCGAGGACAGGGACCGCTTCGTCCTCGGAATGCCGCGCGCCGTCCCCGCGCTCTACGCGGCGCTCGCGCGGCGCGGATTTTTTGAGCGCGAACATCTGTGGCACTACAGGCGTCTCGGCGCGATGCTGCAGGCGCTGCCGGACTTCCGGCGCATACCTGGGCTCGACGCCCCGTGCCTGACGGTGCAGCCGTCGCTCGCGACCGCCGCGGCGCTCGCGGAGGGGCTTGCGCGCCGCAGCTTCAGGCCGCGCGTCGTCTTTCTCGTCTCGGAGAGGGCCTTCCGCTCCGAGGAATTTGCGGAGGAGGCCGCGCGTGTTGCGGGCGAGCCGCTTCCGAACCTTTTCATGATAGTCGCGTCAAAGGACGGCTTCGAGCTCCCGCGCCGCGCATGCTCCGGCTGGGACTGCCGTGAGGCCGCGGCCGACGACTTCGCGTCGCTTGAAAGCGCCTGCGCCTCGTTCGACTTCTCGTCCGGCGGGCCGAAGGCGCTCTTCGCGTCGGCACACGGCGGCTCCGGACTCTCGCTCTTTGGAGAGGAGCCTGCGGACGGCGGACATTCCCTCAGCCTCGGCGAGCTCGACCAGGCGCTTGAAGAATTGGAGGTAAGATCCAATGAACATAAATAAACCGGTCTCGACCTTCGAGGCCTTCTGCGGCATAATAGCGGACTGCGCTCGCACGAACGGCGACTTCGCCCTGCTTCTGACGGAGAGCGTGCCTGAGTGCGCGGAGCTCGCCGCGATACCTGAAGATAAGATAGTTATGAGAGACGCTCCGGCCCACTCGGCGCTGCTGCGCGCCGCGGGGCTCGCGCTCTCCGGCGCGAAGCCCTGGGTGCTCGGACGCAGCCTCGAGCTCATGGGCGGAAGCTACGCGCACATACGCGAGGCGGTCGCTATGCCGGCCCTGCCCGTCCGCATCGCCGCGATGGACGGCGGCCTTTCGAGCGCAAGCGACGGCTCGGCGAAGCAGCTCTTCTCCGACCTCGCGCTCGCGAGGACGATACCTGGGATGCACCTTTTCGTCCCCTCCGACGCCGTCTCGCTGAAAGGAATAATAGAAGAAGGCGGCGCGCCGCTTTATATGCGCCTCGGGCGCACGCCGCTGCCCGAGCTGGAGAACCCCGCCGGCGAGATATTCAAGCTCGGCGGCGCGCGCATACTGCGCTCCGGCACGGACGTGACGATATGCGCCTGCGGCATTATGGTGAGCCGCGCGCTCGAGGCCGCGGAGCGGCTCGAACGGCAGAATATCAGCGCAGAGGTGCTTGACTGCTACTGCCTCAAGCCCTTCCCCGAGCAGGCGCTGCTCTCGTCCGTCCGCAGGACGGGCTGCTGCGTCGTCGCGGAGGTCCACAGCGGCATCGGCGGCCTCTTCGGCGCGGCGGCGGAATGCCTCGGACGCACCTATCCCGTGCCGCTCCGCTCCGTCTCCGTCCCCGACGAGTTCATCAACAGCGGAACGCCGGACGAGCTGCGCGAGTACTACGGCCTGACGCATAAGGAAATCGTCGACGCGGCGGCGCAGGCGTGGGCGCTGCGCAGGAGGTAGCGGCATGGACATAAGATTCTCCGGCGTCTCCAAAATTTTCGAGCCCGACATAGTGGCGCTTGAGGACGTATACCTCGACATAGAGAGCGGAGAGTTCGTCTACCTCATCGGAGAGACGGGCTCCGGCAAGACGACGCTGATGCGCTGCATCTTCCGCGAGGTCGTCCCGACGCGCGGGCATATCAGCGTCGGCGGCCACGCGCTGCGAAAGATGGGGCGTTTCGAGCTCGCGATGTACCGGCGCGACATAGGCGTGGTCTTCCAGGACTTCTGCCTGCTGCCGACGATGACGGCCTTCGAGAACGTCGCCTTCGTGCTCGAGGTTATGGGCGTGCCGTCGCGCGAGATAAGCGAGCGCGTCGAGGATGCTCTGAAGACCGTCGGGATATGGCGGCGCAGAATGCTCTACCCGCCGCAGATGTCGGGCGGCGAGCAGCAGCGTCTCGCGATAGCCCGCGCGATAGTCAACGAGCCCTCGCTCATCCTTGCGGACGAGCCGACCGGCAACCTCGACAACCACACGGCTGACGAAATAATGCAGCTTCTTCTTGAAATCAACGCCGCGGGCACGACGGTGCTCATGGCGACGCACAACCAATTCCTCGTGGACACATACAGGCACCGCGTAGTCGAGATACGGCGCGGGCGCATCATACGCGACGAGAAGGACGGAGGCTACGAAGGCGATGGCGCGTATTAAATATATAATGCGGGACGGATGGCGTCTGATATGGCGTCACTTCGGAATGAGCCTTCTCACGATATTCACGGCGATGGCGGTATTCTTCGTCGTCGGCGCGACGATGCTCTTCATCCTCAACATGCGCAGCGTAATAGCGAATATGGAAAACCAGCTCTCGATACAGGCCTACCTCAAGGCCGACGCCGAGCTTGAAAAAACCGCGGCCGCGGTGCGCGGCATACGCGGCGTCGAAAGCGTGACGATGATTACGAAGGAAACGGCGCTCGAACGGCTGCGCGCGCGCCTCGGCAACCAGGCCGACGCGGTGATGCTGCTCGGAGAGAACCCGCTGCCCGCGAGCCTCGAGATACATGTCGCGAAGGCCTCGCAGGTCGCGGACGTCGCGAGCCGCCTCACGTCCGTCAAGGAAATCGAGGACATCGTCTACGCGGGACACGTCGCGGAGAAGCTGACGCGCCTCTCGTCGTTCGTCGAAAAGTTCTCGATAATCATGCTCGCCGTCGCGCTCACTGCGAGCGGCGTCGTGCTCTTCAACACGATACGCATATCCGTCTACTCGCGCGCGCAGGAGATCGATGTGATGATGAAGGTCGGTGCGACGTCGACCTACGTCGCCTTCCCGTTCGTGATACAGGGCTTCATCCTCGGCTTCTTCGGCGCGCTCGCGGCCTCGACCGCGCTCGGCTACTCCTACCTCAGCGCGCTCGAACGGCTGCGCGACATGCTGCCGTTCATCGCGTTCATCGAGTCGAAGCGTCTGCTCGCGAACCTCTTCATCATGCTCATCTGCTGCGGCGCGGTCGTCAGCCTCATAGCGAGCCTGATAGCGGTCGAAAAATTCATCAGAAAGGCCTCGAAGCCGCTCTAGCGCGGCGCTCGGGACGGTGGTGAAAGCCATGGCGGCAGTCAGAAGGACAATAGCGGCGCTCGCGATATGCGCGCTTCTCTGCGCCTGCGGCGGAGCCTTCGCCGCAGCGAAGCAGTCCGACATCGACGCGCAGATAAAACAGCAGGAGCGCGAATTCGAGAAGATACAGAAGCAGATATCCCAGAACCAGAAAAAGCTGACCGAGACGGCGAAGCGCGAAAAGAGCGTCGCGAACCAGCTCAACAAGCTGAGCCAGAGGATAACGGTCACGCAGCAGCGCGTC
Organism: uncultured Cloacibacillus sp.; assembly: GCA_900544635.1. GTDB lineage: Bacteria > Synergistota > Synergistia > Synergistales > Synergistaceae > Caccocola > Caccocola faecigallinarum. The sequence goes on from UQVV01000154.1 coordinate 4,686, forward strand.
AACATCGTGAGCCTGAAGATGCAGAAGGTCAAGAAAAACATCTTCACGCTCGACGCCGACATAAAAAAGATGAACAAGGACATCGCCGCGGCGCAGGAGATACTCAAGAAGCGCATGGTGAACATCTACAAGTACGGCGGCGTCGCGGAGTTCAACCTGCTCATGTCGTCGCGCGGCGCGGAGGACGCGCTCGCGAACTCGTACCTGCTCGGCAAGATAGCGGAGCAGGACAAGAAGCTCATCGACTACCTGACGAACGAGAAACGCAAGCTGACGATGACGCAGGAGGAGCTGCGCAAGGAGCACTCGACGCTCAAGGACCAGAACGCCGACCTCGCGAAGCAGAACAAGGAGCTCAAGTCCGCCGCCGACGAGCGCAACGCCGTGCTCGCGAAGGTGCGAAAGGACAAGAAGCTCTTCCTCGCGGAGCAGGAGGAGCTCCAGCGCGCATCCGAGGAGATGCAGGCCGC
>UQVV01000155.1 GCA_900544635.1 uncultured Cloacibacillus sp.
CCCCCGCCGCTATACGTGTAGAAATGTCCGGTGCGAGACGTTTAATCATTGATTATGGAAATGGTCTCCATTCATAAATTTATGCCGCACTTACTTAAACCCCAGCACCTTACGGCTTTCGTTGCGCAGCCTCATGACGAGCTCTAGAGCCGCGAGCGGCGTCATGTTGTTCGGGTCGCAGGCGGCTAGCTCTTCAAGTATCGCCTCCTGGCGCACGTCGAAGAGCGTGAGCTGGTTCTGCGAGGAATTTTTTACGTTTTCGTTGCGCGCTTCGGCCTTTTCCTCAAACTGCGCGAGGAGCTCCTGCGAGCGGCGCAGCACCGCGGAGGGGACGCCCGCTAGGCGCGCGACCTCGATGCCGTAGGAGCGGTCGGAGGGCGCTTCGATTATCTTGTGAAGGAATACTATGCGGCCGGCGCTTTCGTCGACGCCCATGCTGAGATTTACGATTCCGGGCAGAAGGTCCGCGAGCTGCGTCAGCTCGTGGTAGTGCGTCGCGAAGAGCACTCGCGGCTGCGCGTGTTCCTGGCCCTGCAAAAATTCGACGACGGACCATGCGATGCTGAGGCCGTCGTAGGTCGACGTGCCGCGGCCCACTTCGTCGAGGATGACTAGGCTTCTGTCCGTCGCGTGGCGCAGGATGTTCGCGGTCTCGACCATCTCGACCATGAAGGTGCTCTGCCCGCGCGCGAGCTCGTCGCGCGCGCCTATGCGCGTGAAGACGCGGTCTATGAGGCCGATCTTCGCGCTCTCGGCGGGGACGAAGGAGCCCATGTGCGCCATTATCGCGATGAGCGCCGCGGTGCGAAGGTAGGTGGATTTTCCCGCCATGTTCGGCCCCGTTATGAGCGCGATGCGCCGACCGTTCTCCGCGCTGAAGTTGAAGTCGTTGGGCGTGAAGGGATTTTTGCCGAGCGTCACCTCGATGACGGGATGGCGCGCGTTTTTCACAATGAAGTCCTTGCTCATGTCAAGCGTCGGGCGCGTGTAGCCGCGCTCCGATGCTACCGCGGCGAGCGAGAGCAGCACGTCGAGCGCCGATATGAAGTTCGCCGTCAGCTGTATTTCGGAGGAATGTCCGAGCACCTCGCCGACGAGCCCCGCGTATATGCGCTCCTCTATCGCGAGTATCTCGCCCTCGGCGCGGAACATGTCGCGCTCGAAGCGTTTGAGCTCCTCCGTGATGAAGCGTTCCGCGCCCACGAGCGTCTGCTTCCGCACGTAGTCCATCGGCGCTTTCGCGGCCGAAGACTTGGGTATTTCTATGTAGTAGCCGAAGACTTTGTTGACTCCGGCTTTCAGGTTCTTTATTCCGGTGCGTTCGCGCTCCGATTCTTCGAATCTCGCGAGCCACTCGGAGGAGTGAGCCGCCTTGTCGCGCCATTCGTCGAGCTCCGCGTCGAAGCCGCTTCTGATGACTCCGCCGTCGCGCACGAAGCGCGGGACGTTGTCCGCGACCGCCGCGCGCAGCAGCGCCGCGAGCTCAGAAGTGTCGCACTGCGGGACGATGCGCGCGAGCGCCGGATAACCGGAGACGAGCGAGACTATCTCCGGCACGACGCCCAGCGTCACGCCGACGGACTGCACATCGTAGGGCAGCCCCATCTTGAGCGTGAGGCGGGAGAGGGATTTCCCCATGTCGCGGCAGCGCGAGAGAAGCTCCGCAAGCCCGGCGCGCAGCCTGCCGTCGCCCGCGAGCGTCTCTATCATGTCCTGGCGGCGCGATATTTCGTCGAGGTCCTGAAGCGGCGACGTTATCCATTCTTTGAGCGCGCGCCGCCCCATCGGAGTGCGGCAACGGTTGAGCACCCAGAAGAGCGTCGCCTGCCCCTTGTCGGCGAGCTCTAGGTTCGCCTGCGTGCTCTGGTCGAGGACGAGGTTCTCCTTCGGCAGCATCGGCGTGAGCGAGGAGATATTATCGGCGTTCGAGAACTGAGTCTCTTCGAGGTATTTCACCGCGGCGGCAGCGGCTCCCGCGGCAAGGTCCCTGTCGTCGAGGCCCATCGCGGAGAGCGAGGCTATGCCCCATTTGCGGCAGAGCCACGCCGCGCCCTGCTCGACGGCGAAGTATCCCTTTTCGCACTCCGTAACGATGACGCCGCGCGAGGCGAGACCGGGACAATTTTTCTCAAAAAGCTCGCGCTGTCCGCGGCGCAGCAGTATCTCGTCGGGCATGAAGGCCGACATCACGGCGGCTCCGCCCTCGTTCGAGAACGTCCCGGCGCGCAGCGCGCCGCCCGCCGGCTCGAGAAGCGCGACGGCAGTCGATTTTCCGTCGAAGAGGCATGCCGCTATCTTTCCGCCGTCGTCGGAGTTCTCCGGCAGCCACGTGCCGGGCGTGACGACGCGCGTCACCTCGCGTTCGAGCAGCCCCTTGCCGTCCGGCTCGGTTATCTGCTCGCATATCGCGACGCGGTAGCCCGCGGCGACAAGCCGCCCGAGGTAGGAGTCGACGGCGTGAAACGGCACGCCCGCCATCGGTATCTTGTATTCGTTTTCTTTGGAGCGCGAGGTGAGGGCTATATCAAGGACTGACGACGCAATCTCCGCGTCGTCGAAGAACATTTCATAGAAGTCTCCCATGCGGAAGAAGAGCAGGCAGTCGGGGTAGGCGTCCTTCCATTCGACGTACTGCTCCAGCATTGGAGTCATTTTTACTCCGCGCGGCAGTTCCAAATTCAGATGTTCCTTCCGCTGTCGAGGTAGCTTTGCAGCAGAAGCGTCGCCGCTATCTTGTCGACCTTCTTTTTTCTGCCGCTGCGCGACACGTCGGCCTCAAGCAGCGCCTGCTGCGCTATCGTGGTCGTGAAGCGCTCGTCCCAGAAGCGTATCTCGCATTCCGGGAAGCGCTCTTTTATCGTCTCGGCCGTCGCGCGCATACGCTGCGCCTCCGGCCCTTCGCTTCCGTCGGTGCGGCGCGGCATCCCTATCAATATGACGGGATCGCCGTACTGCGCGACGATGTCCGCAAGCTCCGCGAGCCAGTCGCCGCGCGCGTTCAAAACGGCGGCCCCCTGGGCGAACATGCCCAGAGGGTCGCTGACCGCAACTCCGATTCTGACGCTGCCTATATCGAGAGCTACGATACGCCGCATTACTTTCCTTTTGTCATAAGCTCCTCAAAAATCTTCGGAGCTGCCGCGAACGCCTTGTCGAGCTTGTCCGCGCTCGGCGCACCGCCCTGCGCGAGGGTCGGGCGTCCGCCGCCCTTGCCTCCGAGCTCGGCGGCTACAGCCTTGAGCAGGGCTCCCGCGTTGGCTCCGAGCTTGACGATGTTGTCGGAGGCCATGGCCGTCAGCGCGACGTTGCCCTCCGACGCCACGCCCGCGAGGAGCATCATAGCGTTCGGATATTTATTGCGGATTCTGTCGCCTATCTGGCGCAGGAGGTCCGGCGTGATGTTGTCGAACTTTTCCGCGATGAAGTCGACGCCGTTGACGTTCGCGACGGGCTTGACGCTGTTCTCTATCTCGGACATCGCGGCCTTGACCTGCAGCTCGCGGTTCTTGCGCTCGAGGACCTTCTTCTCGTCCATCATCGAGCCGACCTTGTCCATAAGAGACTCGGTGTCGCCGCCGACCATCGTCACAAGCGACATGACCGCGTTGCCGTATGCCTGGAACAGCGGAAGCGCCTGCGTTCCGGCGACGGCCGTTATCCTGCGGATGCCGGAGCCGATGCCCTCTTCGCGGACTATCTTGACGAGGCCGATTTCGCCGGTGCTCTTGACGTGCGTTCCGCCGCAGAGCTCCGTCGAGAAGTCGGATATTCCGAGCACGCGCACCTCGTCGCCGTACTTTTCGTCGAACAGAGCGCGCGCGCCGGTCTTCTTCGCCTCTTCTATCGGCATGACGCGCGTCGTGACGGGGCTGTTTCTCAGCACCTGCTCGTAGACTATGCGCTCAGCCTCGCGCAGCTCGTCGAGGCTGACGGGCGCGAAGTGGTTGAAGTCGAAGCGCAGGAAGGTCGGCGTGACGAGCGAGCCGGCCTGGCGGACGTGCTTGCCGAGCACGCGCGCGAGCGCCTCGTGCAGAAGGTGCGTCGCGGTGTGGTGACGCTGGATGTCGGCGCGGCGCAGGGCGTCTATCTCCGCCGTCACGCTGTCGCCTGGCTTTATCGTTCCCTTGGTTACTTTTCCTTTATGCACTATGAGGTCGGCGACGGGGTAAACGGTGTCGGCGACTTCAAATTCCACGCCGTCGGCGTAAATCTTTCCGGTGTCTCCGACCTGTCCGCCCTTTTCTCCGTAGAACGGAGTGTTGGAGAGCACGAGCTCGGCTTCCTGGCCTTCGCAGGCTTCGTCTGCGAGCGCGCCGTTCATTATGACGGCCTTGACCTCGGCCCCGCACTTCGTCTCTGTATAGCCGCAGAAGGGCGACGGCGCGATTTTGTCGGCGAGCTCGGTGTAGACGTTCTTGGAAATTACGCTGCTCGTCTGCTTGCTCGAGGCGCGCGCCCTCTCGCGCTGCTCCTCCATGGCCTTTTCAAAGCCGTCCTTGTCGACGGTGATATTGCGCTCGGCGCACATCTCTTCCGTAAGCTCGAGCGGGAAGCCGAAGGTGTCGTAAAGGACGAAGGCCACGTCGCCGGGCAGCTCGTTTTTGCCGGCGGCTTCAAGCTTCGCTATCTCGGAATCCATGAGGTCGCTGCCCTGCGCGAGCGTGCGCGAGAAGCGCTCTTCCTCGGTGCTGAGCACCTGCTCGATGGCCGAGGACTGCTCGACGAGCTCATGATACTCGTCGCCTATCGACTCGCGGACGACTGGCAGAAGTCCCGTAAGGAACGGCTTGTCGATGCCGAGCAGCCTGCCGTAGCGCACGCAGCGCCTGATGAGGCGGCGAAGGACGTAGCCGCCGCCGTCGTTCGTCGGCAGGATTCCGTCGGCGATCATGAACGCCGAGGCGCGGATGTGGTCGGAAATGACCTTGACGGCCATGTCCTTTTTCGGATCCTCGCCGTACTTGACGTTGACGAGCTCGCAGGCCTTGTCCATGATGGGACGGAAGAGGTCCGTCTCAAAGTCGTTCGGAACGCGCTGCACGACAGAGGCGAGGCGCTCGAGCCCCATGCCGGTGTCTATATTCTTATGCGGAAGCGGCGTGAGGTTGCCGGCTTCGTCGCGGTTGTACTGCATGAACACGAGGTT
>UQVV01000156.1 GCA_900544635.1 uncultured Cloacibacillus sp.
TAGCTTCTGCCGTTGAGCTGTATCATCTGCACGCGGATGTCGGGGTCGAGCATCGCGTGAAGCTCGTCGCCCGGGAGCAGCTCGTAGCCGAGCTGTCCGTCCTGCGTGAGCATGAGGCTGCGCGCGTCGCCCTTCGGTATGACTACTGCCCGGTCCTCCCCGCTCAGTATGACGGGGCGCGCGTAGAGCGTGTGGGCGCATATCGGCGCTACTATCATGCATGGCACGTGCGGCGGAACTATGGGGCCGCCCGCCGAGAGCGCGTAGGCGGTCGAGCCGGTCGGCGTCGAAAGTATGAGGCCGTCGGCGAGGAAGAGCGTCAGCGTCTCTCCGCCGACCTTTACCTCAAGATCCGTGACGCGCGCGATGCTGCCCTTCGATATTACGAAGTCGTTCAGCGCGTGGAGCTCGTGGACGAGCCTGCCGGAGCGCCAGACCTGCCCCTTGAGCAGATGGCGGCGCTGGAGCGTGTAATGGCCCGCTATTATAGATTTTATGTCTTCTTCGGCGGATTCAGGGCTGCCTATCGCGAGGAAGCCGAGCCGCCCGAGGTTGATGCCGTAAAGCGGTATCGCGTTGCCGAAGGTGTAGCGCGCGGCGCGCAGGAAGGTCCCGTCGCCGCCGAGGATTACCGCGAAGGCCGCCTCTTTGCGCCACGTCTCGTCGTCTACGCCCGGGATGGATATGGCGGAGGCCTCGTGCGGCGGGAAGAGGAAGCTTATCCCCTCGTCCCTCCCCCAGTGCCAGAGCCGCCACGCCGTTTCGATGGCTTCGGGCTTCTGCGTGTTAAAGAGCAGTCCTATCTTTTTCATGTCCTTCGTCATTTGCGTTGCTCCTCCGGTTCGGGTGCTGCGCCGCGTGCGCGTGCGCCTCTTCGACTATTCTGCGGAAGTCCGGGCGCGCGCCGCCGCGCGAGGCGGCTTTGTGCTTCAGGAAAAACAGGAACTCTATGTTGCCCTCGGGGCCGCGTATCGGAGAATAGTCCGCCGCTTCGAGGGCGAGCTCCGTGTGCTCGTCTATGAAGTCCGCGACCTCGTTGAGTATATCCTCGTGAAGCTTCGGGTCCGTTATGACGCCTTTGCCGACGCGCTCGCGCCCCGCCTCGAACTGCGGCTTCACGAGCACCGCCATGACGCCGTCGTCAGCGAGCAGATTTTCCATCGCGCCGAAGAGCAGCGTCAGCGATATGAACGAGGCGTCGGAGACTATAACGTCGGCTTTTTCGCCGTCTATCATCTCGAGCGTCAGGTTGCGCGCGTTCGTGCGCTCCATGACGCGGACGCGCGGATCATTGCGAAGCTTCCACGCGAGCTGGCCGTAGCCTACGTCGACGGCGTAGACGAGTGCCGCGCCGTTGGCGAGAAGCACGTCTGTGAAGCCTCCCGTCGAGGCCCCGACGTCGACGCAGCGTTTTCCGCGCGCATCTATCGGAAAGCGCTCGAATGCGCGCAGAAGCTTGTACGCTCCGCGGCTGACCCATTCTTTCTCCGGCGCGTCGACGATAATCGCCGCCGCGGCGCTCACCATAGAGGCGGGCTTTTTCGCGGCCGCGCCGTCGACCTTCACGCGCCCTTCTTCTATTAAAAGCTGCGCGGCCGTGCGAGACGGCGCGAGCTTCCTGTCCGTTATCAGCTTGTCGAGACGTATCAGCTTCGCGCTCATTCTTCCGCACCGCATAGCTTCATGATATTTTCGACGGTCAGGCCGCATTCTTCCCACTGCTGCGCGCGCGTCGCGTGCGCGATGAACCTGTCCGGCACTCCGGCGCAGGCGCACGAGGCGGCGATTCCGCGTTCCTTCATCAGCGCGGCGATCTCTTCGCCCACGCCGCCGGCGAGCGCGTTTTCCTCCGCGGTCACTACCGTACTGTGCGAGGCTAAAACCGGCAGAAGCCCCTCAATGTCGAGCGGCTTTATAAAGCGCAGGTCTACGACCGTGGGCGCGGACCCGCGTTTTGAGATTTCGTCCGCCGCCTCGAGCATCAGCGGGACGGTGCTCCCGACGCCGATGAGGCAGATTTCGGAGCCTTCGCGCAGGACTTCGCATTTTCCCCATTCTGCGGGGGCCGCGCCGGTTTCACGCGCAAGCGAGAGCGGAGCCTTGCCGCGCGGATAGCGTATCGCGGCCGGGATTCCGCGCCGCCGCCATTCTTCTACGAAAAATTCCAAGTCGGCGGCGTCGCGCGGCGCGGCGAGCGTCATGTTCGGAACGGCGCGCAGCCACGAAACGTCGAGGATGCCGTGATGCGTCTCGCCGTCCTCGCCGACGAGCCCCGCGCGGTCGATGCCGAGCAGCACGGGCAGTTTCGGTAGGCATATATCGTGCATCACCTGGTCCATAGCCCTTTGCAGAAAGGTCGAATAGATGCAGACGGCGGGGCGCATTCCCGCTGCGGCGAGCCCCGCGGCGTAGACGAGCATGTGCTCCTCCTCTATGCCTGTGTCGAAGAATCGCTGCGGGTAGCGCTTCGCGAAGGCGTCGAGCTTCGTGCCGTCCTTCATCGCCGCCGTCCCTGCCATCACCTTCGGGTCGCGCTCGGCTGCGGCGCAGAGCGCGCGCGCCATGACGCCGCTCCAGCTCTCCTCGCCTCCGGCCTTCTCCGCCGGAGCGTCGATTTTCGTCATCGGCCCGACGCCGTGGAAGAAGGCGGGGTTTTCCTCCGCCGCCTTGCAGCCCTTGCCCTTCTGCGTCAGCACGTGGATGAGCAGCGGCTCGTCGTAATGGCGCGCGAGGCGGAAAACCTCCTCCATCTCGGTTACGTTGTGGCCGTTGAACGGGCCCCAGTAGCTTATGTTGAGCTCTTCGAAAATGTTAGTCGGCAGCAGCAGCGATTTGAGCTTCTGCTTTATCTGCGAAAGCGCCTGATGGACGCTCTCGCCGTTCCTGCGTCCCGCGCACTGGTATTTTACGTAGTCCTTGAATTTTTTGTATGTCGGGTTGACGGCGAGCTTCGCGAGGTGCGAGGCCATGCCGCCGACGCGCGGGTTTATCGACATTTTGTTGTCGTTGAGGACTATTATCACCTTGGATTTGACGCTCGTCATCGCGTTGAGCGCCTCGAACGAAACGCCGTTGAGCAGCGCGCCGTCGCCAATCACCGCGACGACCTCGTAGCTTTCGCGCTTGAGGTCGCGCGCCTTCGCGTAGCCCATAGCCGCGGAGATGGACGTGCTGCTGTGGCCCGTCGTGAAGAAATCGTAAGGGCTTTCGTCCATGCGCGGGAAGCCCGCGATGCCGCCCTTGCGGCGCAGCGTCGGGAAGCGGTCAAGGCGCTTCGTCAGCAGCTTGTACGCGTAGCTCTGATGGCCCACGTCGAATATTATCTTGTCGGAGTCGGGGTTGAATACGCGCAGCAGCGCGACCGTCAGCTCGACGGCCCCGAGCGACGAGCTCAGGTGTCCGCCGTTTTTGAGCGTGACGTCGAGTATTCTTTCGCGCAGCTCCGCGCACAGCGCGCCGAGCTCCTCTTCGCTGAGTCCGTAGAGGCCCCTGAAGTCCTCGACGGAATCCAAAAGACTCATGCCTTCTATTCCACCAGTCTTTATTTTGTCCTATGGACGAGATATTCGGGGAGAAGAACGAGGAAATCGTCCTCCGGCAGAATTCCCGCGAGCGCCGCCTTCGCGGCCTCCGACTCCTGCGCCGCCATCTCGCGAGCGCGCTCGAGACCGTAGACCGTCACGTGCGTCACCTTGCCGTCGCGCTCGTCCTTGCCCGGAGTTTTGCCGAGCTCCTCCGCCGTGCTCGTCACGTCAAGTATATCATCGACTATCTGAAACGCGGAGCCGAGATGCGCGGCGTAGTCCGCGTATCTGGAGAGCGCCGCTTCGTCCGCTCCGCCGAGCGCCGCGCCCGTCAGCACGGCGGCCTGAATCAGCGCGCCTGTCTTGAGCTTCGCGATGCGGCGCACGTAGTCCGGCTCGTCCTTCGCCTTCGCCGCGTCGATGTCGAGCACCTGGCCGCCGCAGACGCCGGAGGGGCCGATAGCCTTCGCGAAGATGTGCATCGCGCGCAGGACGTTCGCGGGCGCTATGCCCTTCAGCTTCGCCATCGGGAACTCGAGCGACTGCACGAAGAGCGCGTCGCCCGCAAGCAGCGCGAGCGTCTCGCCGAACTTCGCGTGGTTCGACGGTTTGCCGCGGCGCATGTCGTCGTCGTCCATGCACGGCAGGTCGTCGTGTATGAGCGTCGCCGTGTGCAGCATTTCAAGGCCGAGCGCCATCGGCATCGCCTTTTCCTCGTCTACGCCGGCGCGCTTCGCCGCGGCGAGGCAGAGCGCAGGACGCAGCCGTTTGCCGCCCGCGCGCAGCGAATATTCCATCGACTCGAAGAGCTCGCCCGGCACTCCGGCGGCGCGCTCTTCGCTCGTCTCTATAATATATTTCTCGACCGCGAGCCTGTATCTTTCGAGCTCGCCTTTTACGTAAGCGCGAAGTTCTTCCTTCATCTCGTTACGCCTCCTCCGCGCCCGTCTGCGGCGCGGCGTATTCCTGGGAGAGCATCGTTATCTTTTTCTGCGCGTCCTCGAGATAGGCGCGGCATTCGCGAACGAGCGCGACTCCCCTCTCGTATTCGGCGAGCGCCGAGTCGAGCGTGAGCGAGTCTCCTTCGAGATCCCTCAGTATCTTTTCCAGTTCGTCCATCTTTTCAGCGAAATTCATATAAAACGCTCTCCTTTATTTCTTTTATCTGCCTTGTGATGTTGCCACTTTCCGTATTGCTATGATACAATGTGCTGGTTGATTGTTTCAAGGAAACAAGGGGGGAAACAAATGTCAAAATTCTGTGACTGCTGCGGCCGCGGGCCCGTTACGGGAAACGCGGTGAGCCATTCGAACCGCCATACAAGACGCCGCTGGCTCATCAACATTCAGAGCGTCAGAGTCGACGTAGGCGGAGGGGAGACCCGCAAGCTCCATATCTGCACCAAGTGCCTCCGTTCCGGTAAAGTACAGAGAGCCGTGTAACACGGCTCTTTTTTTATTCCCTTTTACTTCCGTCATTCCGCATTTCAATTCCATAGACTACTTCCCTCTCGCTTCGTCGAGCAGCTCCTGCGC
>UQVV01000157.1 GCA_900544635.1 uncultured Cloacibacillus sp.
CGCCTCGTCTCAATCCTGCCAGCGGGCAAGGGCATCGACTACCTTATCGTCAACCACATGGAGCCGGACCACTCCGGCTCGATAAGCATCATGCGCAAGCTCTACCCCGAGATGAAGATAATAGGAAACAAGAAGACGCTCGAAATGATAGAGGCCTTCTACGGCATCCATGACGGCGTCGTCGAGGTCAAGGAGGGCGAGATCCTCGACCTCGGGCGTCACAAGCTCGCCTTCGCGACCATCCCGATGGTCCACTGGCCCGAGAGCATGGTCACCTACGACACGACTGACAAGGTGCTCTTCTCGACGGACGCCTTCGGCGGCTTCTGCGCGCTCGAGGGCGGCATCTTCGACGACGAGCTAGACATGAAGCTCTACGAGGACGAGACGCTGCGCTACTTCGCGAATATCGTCGGCCGCTACTCCATGCCGACGCAGAAGGCCATCGCTAAGGTCCGCGCGCTCGACCTCAAAATCATCTGCCCCGCCCACGGCCCGATACTCCGCTCCGACCCGATGCACATCGTCGACCTCTACGACAAGTGGAGCAAGCAGGAGACCGACGAGGGCATAGTCGTCGTCTACGGCTCGATGTACGGCAACACGAAGCTGATGACCGACGCCATTGCGCGCGCCGCATGCGAGGCGGGCGTCAAGGACGTTATCGTACACGACGCCTCGCGCTCGAACCTTTCCTGCATCGTCCGCGACGTATGGAAGTACCGCGGCCTCGTGCTCGGCAGCTGCACCTACAACACGGAGCTCTACCCGCCCGTCGCGACGCTCTGCCGCACGCTCAAGAACAAAATGATGAAGAACCGCCTCCTCGGCATCTGCGGCTCGTACAGCTGGAGCAAGGGCGCGCTCGCTGAGCTCCAGGTGTTCGCGGAGCAGGGCGGCGACTGGAAGCTAGTCGAGCCGACGATAGAGGTCAAGTCCTGCCCGAAGGAGCCGGACCTCGAGCTCTGCCGCGAGCTCGGCAGGAACATGGCTCTGGCCGTGAAGGGCGAATAAGATGAAGCTTTACGGAACGCTGCTCGCCTGCGCCGCGGCCTTCGCCGTCGCGGCGGCCTCCGCGGCTCCATGCGCGGCGCGCGACATCGACGTCCGCGTCTCGACGCTCGGCGTCTTCGAGTCGAAGTACGAGGGCTGCGAGGCGCGCATAGTGACGCCGGTCGTCACGGGCCTCGCGATGGACTCCGTCGAAAAGGAGATAAACGCGCAGCTCGCGGAAAAGGCGCTCGAGATGCAGGAGCGCTACTCTCTCGAGGTGCTCGAGCTGATGCACGACCCGTTCGCGAAGGGCGCGCACATCGGCTGGATGATGGACTACAAGGTCATCGACGGCGACGAGAGATTCTTCACGCTCGACGTGGTCGAGATGAACATGGTCGGCTCCTCCTCGACGAAGCGCACGATTATGAACTTCGACAAGGAGACGGGAATGCCCGTGACGCTCGCCTATTTCTTCAACGACAAGGCGAACTACGTGAAGGTCGTCAGCGACGCGGTGCGCGGCGAGATGCGGCGCGCAAACAAGAAGCAGAAGGGAAGCTACTGGGTCGAGCCGAAGGACGACGGCGGCTTCTCCTCCATCAAGGCCGACCAGAACTTCTACATGAACAAGGCCGGGAACATCGTCGTATGCTTCGACAAGTACGAGGTAGCTCCCGGCTCGTCGGGATGCCCCGAGATAGAGCTCGACATGAAGGAGCTCGCCCCGTGGCTCAAGCTTGAAGAGCTGAAAAAGTAACAAAATAGACGAAGGGCCGCGGAATCGACGCCGCGGCCCTTCTTTTTACGCTTCTTTCGTTACCTCTGCCCCATTTCCTTGATGACGACCTTGACCTTCGGGGCGTACTTCTTGAACAGCCCGTCGAGAGCCGCCATGTCGTTGCGCTCGAAGAGCAACTTCCAGCCGACGACGTCCTTTTCGAGGAACGCCGTCAGCCCCATGCCCTTCGTCACGAGCGTCACGTGGCGTATCTCGTCCCAGCGCAGAACCTCGCGGTGATGCGAGAACCACGTGTGCGTGTCCTTCACGAAACCGAGCGGCGAGGCGTATATCTTCTTCTCGAACTTCAGCACGAGCAGGCCGCAGACGCAGAGGAAGGCGTTAATAGCAATCTTCTGGCTGAAGCCCTCGTTCATAAACTCCATCACGCCCGTGACGGCGAGGTAAGCCGCGAGCGCGCCGAAGGTAAAGCGGCGCCAGCCGTTGATGGTGCGGCTCGACTTCGATACGAGAAGACATTCGAGTTGTTCAAGTTCGGCCAATGGACTATCCCCTTTTCAGAAAACAGACTTCGACCGATATTATACCATTACCGCTAAGCGAGCTCCGCGGGACGCGTCTTGCCGCCGCGCACAGGTTCGCCGTCCTTCCCGCGCCAGAAGATGCCTATGCCGAGATAGGTCATGATTATCGCAATCACGGGGTTCATCCAGTTGAGGAAGGCGTATGGGCCGAACTCCGCGACGGACATATTGAACAGCTCCGCGTGGTAGGCGCCGCAGGTGTTCCACGGCACCAGGACGGAGGTCAGCGTGCCGGAGTCCTCGAGCGAGCGCGAGAGCATCCTCGGATGCAGGCCGAGCTTGTCGAATGTCTCCTTGTACATCGTGCCCGGCATCGCGATGCCGAGATACTGGTCGCCGAGGAAGAAGTTGCAGACGAGGCAGGAGACGACGACGGAGAGGATGAGCCCGCCGACCGTCCTGACGCGCGAGGCGACGGCCTCGAGTATCGCCTTGATGAATCCGCAGACGTTCATCGCGGAGCCGAAGACGAAGGCGCAGATTATCAGAGAGACGGTCCAGTTCATCGACTGCATACCGCCCGCGGACATAAGCTCGACGATGTCGTTGCCTATCTCCTTGGCTATCGAGACGTCGATATCGAGCGCGTGCTTCGCAAGCACAGCGGCGAGCGCCGCTTCGTCGGCGGCTTCCGCAAGCTCTGCCGACACCGTCGGCGTGTAGCCGTTCTGCATGACGTTGAGCACCGCGCCGTAGTCGTAGCCCTCGATGAACATGAAGGCCGCGGCGATAAAGACGCCGGCCCAGAGCGACGGCAGCGCCGGCTTGCGCAGCGCGGAGAGCACGATGACCGCGATAGGCGCGAGCAGCGCTATCGGGCTGACCCAGAATTCCTTAGAGATTGCGGCCTGTATGCCGCCTATCTTCGCGTAGTCGAGCGTGCCGCCCGCGTACTGGAAGCCGAGGACTATCGTGATGACCGCGACGATGCACCACGTCGGCCCAGTCGTCCAGCACATCGCGCGGATATGCTGGAAGAGGTCCGTGCCCGAGACGGCGGGCGCGAGGTTCGTCGTGTCTGAGAGCGGCGACATCTTATCGCCCGCATAGGCTCCGGAGACTATGACGCCGACGGTCAGCGGCGCGGGGATGCCGAGCCCTATCGCTATGCCCAGCAGCGCGATGCCGACCGTGCCCGACGTTCCCCACGATGTACCCGTCGCGAGCGAGACTATCGAGCAGATGACGAGCGTCGCGAAAAGGAATATCGACGGCGAAAGTATCGACAGGCCGTAATAGATCATCGTCGGCACGACGCCCGAGTGTATCCACGTTCCGATAAGCACGCCGACCGTATAGAGGATGAGGCAGGCCTGCATCGTAGTCATGATTCCCTCGATGATTCCCTTTTCAAGCTCTTCGTAAGAATAGTGCAGATAAAGTATGCCCACCGCGCCGACTATGATGGCGCTGAAAATGAGCATGATATGGACGTCCTGGCCGTAGATGACGACGCCGGAGAGTATGAGGGCGGCGGCTATGGCCAGCATCAGGATGGACAGGCCGAGCGACGGCTTTCTTTTCTCAACCTTTCTCTCTTCGTTGTTTCCCATTGCTTGTTTCTCTCCTTTCATTTCCATAAATACGATCATGTACACGCCGGGTCGCCCGCTCTCCAACGCTCCCCTCCTTTCAGCGGGCGTCCGCTGTCGTATTCTGTTCGCGCTATACGTATAAATGCCGACTCTTCTTATTTTTTATTATTATCGATACCAAAGCTCTTGTCTATAGCGTCCGCGCTGATATATCTATACTATTTGTAACTTAAGCGCCGCGCGGCGACACAATCCAAAGCACTTGAAAGCACGGCTCGTTAGCGTTAGAATACAGTCGTGTGTGGGGGAAACGTCCCCCGTAGTTGAATCGCATCTTGCAAGGAGGAAATTTACACCATGGCTAAAGCTACAGTTGATCAGTCCGTTTGCGTAGGCTGCGAGGCCTGCGTCGGAGTTTGCCCCGTTTCCGCTATCGCCGTCGAGGACGGCAAGGCTCACGTTGACGCCGACACCTGCGTCGAGTGCGGAGCCTGCGTGGCCACCTGCCCCGTCAGCGCCATCGCTCAGTAATATCGAGAAACACAAAAATAAAAACCGGGCCGATGCATACAGCAGCGGCTCGATTTTTTTTGCGCTTTTCCACATAAAATTGCCTTTTCACAAATTCCGCGACGCGGTGATGTATCAGAGAAGAGGCGCGTCAGCCGTTCCTCGTATCCTCGACGGCCCTTTTCAGCGTTCCAATCGCCCACAGCGGAAGATTCAGCAGCCATTCCTCACGCTTGTAGCCCGCCATCGAAGTCCGGACGGAGAGCCTCGGGGCGTACTTATCGTGAAAAGCCTTCAGGCTCTTCGCGCGCAGGTTGACTTCGGCCTTGACTTCGACCGGCACGACCTCGCGTCCGTCGCTCACTAAGAAATCAACTTCGGCGGATGAACGCTCGGCGCTCCAATAATATATGTCGAGGCCGCGCAGCGTCTTCAGCTGCTGAAGGACGTACTGCTCCGTCAGAGCGCCCTTGAACTCCGTGAAAAGCCTGTCGCCGTCGAGCAGGATGCTTTGGTGGATGTTCGTCATGCACGAGAGCAGACCGACGTCGTTCAGGAACAATTTGAAGGCTTTCAGGTCTTCATAGGCTTTCAGAGGAATTTCCGGCGACGCAACGCGGTGCACCTTGCTCACAAGACCACAGTCGGCAAGCCATAGAAGGGCAAGCTCGTATTCCTTAGCTCTCGCTC
>UQVV01000158.1 GCA_900544635.1 uncultured Cloacibacillus sp.
GCTTTCCTCAATAGCACCTCTATGCTAGTATCTTTCCCCTTGATATGGCTCATTGCCCGGCTCCGTTGCTCCGGGGTCATTACATCGCTCATTGTTTTTCCTCGTTTTACACGCCACGTGACTGCTCTATCATCTTTTTCGCTAACGGCAGGAACTGTTCCACCATTTCCTCGTCCTTGGGGATGAACAGTCCTATCTGTCCGGCAGTTATTGTAGCAACATCGTCCATTGGCATCGACTCCCGCTGGTGCTCTGCCAGCGTGTTCCTTCATAGTGCGATTTCCTTTCTCCGTTTTGGGCAATTTGTCTGGAGCGGCTAGCGCCGCGTCCGCAGCTCTGGAATCATGCGCTTCGCGTATTCTATGAATTCGAGGGCGGCGGGAGAGAGTTTTTCCGCCGAGGGGTAGGCTATGCCGAAATGTATCGCGCGCGGCGGGTCGAGCGGGATTATCGCGGCGTCGAGCGTGCGGCACTTAGTTATCAGCTCGTTCATGATGCTCATGCCGAGGCCGCATTCTATCATCGAGATGGCCGCGAAGTTTTCTATTGTGGAAAATACTATGCGCGGGGATATGCCCGCCTCTTCGAGCACGGCGGCGACGTCTTCGTCGCGGCCCAGCGCGGGCATGATGAAGTCCTCTTCGGCGCAGCGCGCGAGCGGATAGGAGGGCGCGTGCGCGAGCGGGTGGTCTTTGGGCAGTACCGCCATTATCGGGTCGTCGGCGAGCGGTATCCACTCGCCCTTCATTCCGGGGCGTTCGGTGTAGAAGCACATCTCGACGCTGCCGTCGTCGAGCCAGCTCTGGAGCTCCTGCCGGATGCCTTCGCGTATCTGGATTCTTATGCCGGGGTAGTCGGCACGGAAGGCTTTGATGACGTGCGGCAGCCACTGGATTGAAACGCTCGGGTAGCTTCCGACCGTGACGCTGCCGCTCTCGATGCCGCGTATCTCTTCGAGCTTACGCGAGAAGCGGCCGCTGCATTTCACGAGCTCGCGCAGCTCGGGCGCGATGCGCAGGCAGTTGTCGGTCGGCGTCACGCCGCCGCTGCCGCGCAGAAAGAGCGGGAAGCCGAGCTCGTTCTCCATCGCGTCTATCATGTGCCAGACGCCGGAGGGCGTGTAGCCGTAGTCCTTCGCTACCTTGGAGAGATTGCGGCAGTCTATCGCGTCGAGCAGTATGCGGCATTTTTTCAGATCCACGGGCGCGTCCTCCCTTAGCTGCCTGCGTCTGGATTTTAAACCGCGGCTACCATGCGAGCTTGACGACTATTTTTTTGACGCGCGACGGCGCTTCTCCGCACGAAGCGCCGGGGCGGTGTCCGTCCCACGGCGCGAGCAGCGCCGCGACGCCGCGCGACAGCTTCACCGCGCTGCCGCTTCCTTTGTAAAACGCGATGTCGTTCGCTTCGTCGTAAGGGACGGTCTCCGTCAGCGTTTCGATCGGCGCTGCGCCGATCATTTCTTCACCTTCCAAGACAAGCTGCAAATCCCAGAGCTTTCTGTGCGCCTCGAAGGGTATCTCGGCCTCGGGCTTCGTCTCGTATTCGTTGAAGCGCAGGTCGAGCTGCGGGAAGTCCATGTTTTTCAGCTCTCCGAAGGATTTTTCGCGCGCGGCGCGCAGGAACTCCGCGAGCTCCGCGCAGCGCGGCATGTAACGCGGGAGATTTTCTATGAAATTGTCGAGAGAGTCGTAAATCATCGCCGTTCCTCCTATTTTATCTCTTCTATCTTAAGGCTGAGCTCCTCCCACTCATCGTAGAGGGCTTTCAGTGAGTTTTCCTTTTCCTTGAGCTCTATCATGAGTTCCTGAATGCGAGATGAGTCCGACAAAACCTCCTGCGAGCAGAGAAGGCCGTTTATCTCCTCTTTACGCGCTTCGCCGGCGGCTATCTCTTCCTCGCATTTTTTGAGGCGCGCGACGAAATCTTTTTTCGCGCGGTAGAGGCGGTTGCGCTCCTCGGCCTCGGCGCGCTTCTGTTCCTTCGTCTTGTTTTCGCTCTTTTCGGGCTGCGCTGCGTTCGCGCGCTCGGCCGCCGCGCGCGCCTCGCGTTCCGCGCGTTTTTCTATGAACCACGAATAGTTGCCTGGATAGTCGTAGACGTGTCCGTCGCGGATTTCAAGCACGCGGTCTACAAGGTCGTCGAGGAATGCGCGGTCGTGCGATACGATGAGTATCGTGCCGCCGTATTCGAGCAGGGCTTTCTGGAAGAGCTCCTTCGTGCCGTAGTCGAGGTGGTTAGTAGGCTCGTCGAGTATCAGCAGGTTCGACTCGGAGAGCAGCATCTTGAGCAGGCCGAGGCGCGACTTCTCGCCGCCCGAGAGGACGGAGACGGGCTTGTGTATCTCGTCGCCCGAGAATAGGAACGAGCCCAGGAGATTGCGCTTCTCTCCTTCGAGCAGCTTCGAGCCGGTGTTGTTGACCTCCTGCCAAATCGTGCGGCTGTAATCCAGATTCTGCGCGCTCTCCTGCGAGAAGTAGGCCTTCTTTACGTTGAGGCCGAGCGACGCGCGCCCGGCGGTCGGCTCCTCTATCTGGTCGAGCAGCCGCATCAGCGTGGACTTGCCCGCACCGTTGACGCCGACGAGCGCGACTCGCTGCCCGCGCTCTATGACGAAGCTGACGTCGTGGAAGACGACGTGGTCTCCGTAGCGCTTAGCAAGCCCTTCGGCCTTGAGCACCTCGCGCCCGCTGCGCGGACACTCCGGGAACTTGAAGCTGACGCTCTTCTGCGGCCCTTCGAGCTCGGTAATCTCCATTTTTTCAAGCTGTTTTATGCGGCTCTGCACCTGACGCGCCTTCGTCGCCTTGTAGCGGAAGCGCTCGACGAATTTCTGAATTTCCTCTATTTTCTCCTTCTGCTGCTCCCACTCGGCTTCGAGGCGCGCGCGGCGCTCCTCGCGCTCGGTGAGGAATTTTTCGTAGCCGCAGGAATAGAGATGGATTTCGCCGTTCGCAAGCTCCGCGACGGTCGTCACCATGTTGTCGAGGAAGCGGCGGTCGTGCGAGACCGCGATTATCGTGCCGCGGTAGTCGCGCAGCCACGACTCGAGCCACTCCATACTCTCGGTGTCGAGGTGGTTCGTAGGCTCGTCGAGCAGAAGTATGTCCGCGTGCGACAGCAGCAGCGCCGCGAGCGCGATGCGCATCTTCCAGCCGCCGGAGAACTCCGAGGTGCGGCGCGACGCGTCGCGCTCCGGCGCGAAGCCGAGCCCTTTCATAACCTGCTTCGCCTCGACGTCGAAGCCGAAGCCGCCCTTCGCCTCGAACTCGCGCTGGAGCCTGTCGTGCTCCGAAAGCAGCGGCTTCACCGCGTCGCCCGAGGCCGCGCTCATGCGCTCCTCGCAGTCCGCGAGCCGCGCCGCTATGTCCGTAAGCCCCGCTCGCTCGCGCAGGTAGTCGAGCAGAATCTCGTCCTTCACCTCGACGAGGTCCTGCGGCAGATAGCCGACGGCGTGGCCCTTCGGCATCGAGATGCTTCCTTCGTAGTCCGCTTCGCCCGCGAGGACGCGCAGCAGCGTCGTCTTGCCCGCGCCGTTGCCGCCGACGAGGCCGACGCGGCTCTTCGGCGGGATGAACCAGTCTATCCCGCGCAGCACCTCCTGTTCGCCGAAGCGCACCTTCAAGCCCTTTATCTCAATCATAGGAAATTGCTTCCCTCCGTTGCAAAACAATCGCATCCATTATAAACGCAAACGCGCGCGCTGAAAACGACGCATATTATGTAAATTTTATTTTTCTTGTCGTTTTTTGCGTAAATTTGGGACAATTAAGCGGATACTATCTGTTGATTTTACGCTTAAAACGCGCTATAAAGATACGAGTGCATCAAGCATTACGCATTCGGAGGATAATGTATGACCGAGATAAGAGAATACCCGAAGATGAAAGACATTTACGGCTCTCTCGTCTTTGACCAGAGGGAGATGAAGCAGCGGCTTCCGCGCGACGTTTTCGACAGCCTCGTCGCGGCGACGGAGGGACGCCAGAAGCTCGACTCGAGCATAGCGGACACCGTCGCGCTCGCGATGAAGGACTGGGCCGTCAGCAAGGGCGCCGACCACTGGGCGCACTGGTTCCACCCGCTGACGGAGCTGACCGCCGAGAAGCACACGGCCTTCCTCATGGCGGACGAGAACGGCAACCCGCTGAACTCCTTCCGCGGCAAGGACCTCATGCAGAGCGAGCCTGACGCCTCGTCCTTCCCGTCGGGCGGCACGCGCAGCACCTTCGAGGCGCGCGGCTACTCCGCGTGGGACCCGACGAGCCCCGCGTTTATAATCAAATCCAAGAAGGGCGGCACGCTCTGCATCCCGTCGATATTCATAGCCTACGACGGCTCGCCGCTCGACATGAAGACCTATCTGCTGCGCGCGATGCAGGCGATAGAGACGCGCTCGATGAAGATGCTGAAGCTCTTCGGCAACCGCGGCGTCCGCTACGTCCACGCGACCGTCGGAGGCGAGCAGGAGTTCTTCCTCCTCGACCGCCCGCGCGCGCAGAAGCGCCCGGACATCCGCTTCTGCGGACGCACGCTCGTCGGCTCGCCGCCGCCGCGCGACCAGAAGATGGAGGACCACTACTTCGGCGCGATTCCGACGCGCGTCCTCTCCTACATGGAGGACGTGCAGCGCGACCTCGCGCGCCTCGGCGTAGACCTCGCGACGCGCCACAACGAGAACGCGAGATGCCAGTTTGAGTTCGCGCCGCAGTTCACCGAGGCGAACCTCGCCTGCGACCAGAACCAGCTCGTCATGGAGACGATGCGCAAGATGGCGCGCGAGCACGAGCTGCGCCTGCTCTTCCACGAGAAGCCCTTCCGCGGCATGAACGGCAGCGGCAAGCACATCAACTTCTCGCTCGAGGACAGCGAGGGGCGCAACCTGCTGAAGCCCTCGACGAACCACAGGAAGAACGTCATCTTCCTCTCGTTCCTCTCGTCGTTCATACTCGGCACGGCGGAGCACTTCGGCCTGCTCCAGGCCTCCGTCTCGACGCCGGGCAACATGTACCGCCTCGGCGGTCAGGAAGCGCCGCCGAACATCA
>UQVV01000159.1 GCA_900544635.1 uncultured Cloacibacillus sp.
TGGGCGTGGATCCCGCCCGGGTCTACATCCGCTACGGCTGGACGCCGAGCTTCGGCTGGAACGGCGCCAACTTCTGATGGGCGAGATGGATGACGCGGCGCGCCTCGCCGCCTACGACGAGTTCGCCGCCGGCGTGCGTGACGACGGCGCACTCTGGCGCGAAGCCCTCGACGTGCTCCGCCTCCTTCGCGAGGAAGGACTGCGGTATCAGCAGCGGGAAGGCGGCGTTGACGTGGCCCGTCTCCTTGAAGGCGTCGTCGAAGTAGCGCTGTATCATTTCCCATATCGCGTAGCCCGTCGGGCGCACGACCATGCAGCCGCGCACGGGCGCGTAGTCCGCCATCTCGGCGACGCGGATGACGTCAAGGTACCACTGCGAATAATCTTTCTCTCTCGGCGTAATGTTCTTTGCCATTCCTTCATCCTCCGGTAAAAATCTATGTCGGTTCTCCGATGCGGAAAATCCGTTCTATTGATGAAACGTCGGCGCGCCGTCGCGAGGCCGCGCCATTTTTCTATTCTATCACTTTACGCGCGCCTTTTGAACTTCCGCGAAAATGCGCACGGCGGCGCGCTCTTGACTTTTCCGCCGTTGCGGCTATTATTTTAGTATAGTCGCGAACTAAAGCACTGAATAAACATACCGGAGGCACAGCCATGTCAAACCAGTGGAAAGACGATTTTACCGACCAGCTATGCGACGCCATCGTCGCGATCACCGACAGGGACGAAGCGTACCGTTTCCTCGAGGATTTAGCAACTTTTTCTGAAATCAAGGCCTTTTCGCAGCGGCTTCAGGTCGCGGGGCTTCTCATAAAGGGCTTCTCATATCCGCAGATCGTGCAGGCGACGGGCGCGAGCACGGCGACGATTAGCCGCGTCAAGAAGTTCGTCGAGTACGGCACGGACGGCTACCGCGACGTGCTGCGCAAGCTCGAGAGCAAGGCCGCCGAGGAAGAAGCGCCGAAGAAGAAAAGCGTGAAAAAGTAATGCGCGGCGTTTTCTTCCCGCTCGCGCACGGCGCGCCGCTCCCCGCCGGGATGGCGGCGCTGCTTGAGGGCTCGTCGGTCTGGCTGACTGCCCGCTCCGAGGATGAAATTTCGCGCCTTTCAGAAGCTCTGCCGCAGGGCGCGGATTTCGCGGGCGGCTCCGTGACGGGCGGTGCCGCGCTCGCCGACCTCGCGCCGGCGGTCATCGAGTGCGCGGAGGCGCTCGGCGGCATCGACGCCGTGGTCTTCGCGCCGACGCTGTCGTCGAAGGAGCGTCTCTTCCTCGACATATCGCCCGACGACTTTGCGGCGCATGCCGCTGCGCTGAACGCCTTCTTTGAAATATGCAAATGCGCGCTGCCCTACATGATGGGGCGCGAGGCTCCCGTCGTCGCGGTGCGTCTGCCCGCCGCGCCCGCGAACCTCACGGAGCGCATGTACCGCGCGGCGATGGAGTCCATGCTCGGCGACATGGCCGAGGAGTTCGGCGCGTTCGGCGTATCTGTTCAGAAATTTTACGATTAAGAGGATTTTTCGGATTCGGCGGCCTCGGCCCCTCGCAGCAGTATCGCGTAGGCGGCGAGGTCGTCGACGTTTCTCGGCGGCGTGCGCAGCGAGGTCGGCACGAGCTTCATGAGGCCGCGCGGCGCGTGCAGCCGCCAGTATATTTCGCGCGCCTCGAGCGTCGTGCCGTATTCTTCCGCGACTTTATGGGGAAAGGGCAGAGCGGCGCGGAATTCCGCGGACGATGTGCCGCTCCCTACGTAGACGGCCTCGGGCGCGGTTTTCGGCAGCTCCGCGGCGCTTCCCTCTTGCCGCCACTCGGCGAGAAGCTCCCACCTTCCGCTCTTTACCGCTTCAATCAGCACGTCCTTCTTATCCGACGGGATTATCGCCGAAAAGAGCAGCCGCCCGCCATCCGCGAGGGCGAAGCCCGTCTTCCAGCGTCCGGGGTCAATTCCCGCGATCATTGAAGATTCCGCGCTCCACCGACTCCCAGCGCGGGTACATCCACATCCACTGCTCCGGGTGCGCCTTTATGCCCTCGGAGATGACGGCGTTGAGGTCGTCGGTGCTCGTCTGGATGTTCTTGCCGAAGGGTTCTCCGTCGCGGCCTTTCATCGGCGGGTAGAATTTCATCGAGAAGGTGACGCCGTCGGGGTTGCGCGTGCATATACCGGGAATCACGTCGCAGCCGAGCTTCGCAGCGAGCTTCGCGGGGCCGAGCGGCGTGCTCGCGGGAGAGCCGAGGAAGGGCGAGACGACGCCCGCCTCCTTCGCGTCCTGGTCGATGGGGACGGCGATGACCTCGCCGCGCTGGAGCGCCTTTATCATCGCCTTCAGGTCGTTGGCCTTGCCGAGCGCCTTCGCGCCTCCCGCGCGGCGCAGATCCTTTATAAGCTCCGTTATGCGCTCGTCGCGCTGGTCCGCGCCGAGGGAATTTATCGGCAGACCGTGGTGCGCGAGCCAGCAGGCGGAATATTCCCAGTTTCCTATGTGCGCCGTCGCGAGCATCGCGCCGCGGCCGGATTTCACCGCGTCGAAGAGATACTCGTGGCCTTCGCTGCTGACGAGCTCGTCGATGCGCTCCGCCATCACCGGCATACGCGCGAACTCCGCGGCGGCCCGCCCGAAATGCTCGTAAGCGCCGCGCACTATCTCCTCGGCGCGCGCGCGCGGCACGCCGAGTATCTTCATGCAGCGCTCCACGGCCTCGTCGACTTTCTTACGCGAGAAGCGCGCGACGAGAGAGCCGAGCTTCCCGCCGAGCGCGACGGCGCGCTCGTGCTCCATGCGGCAGCAGAGCGCGCGGAATATATTCAAAGAATGCCATATAAGCGGCTGACTTTTTTCCGGCATGAGAACTCTCCTCAGGCGGAGCGGCGGTTCCGCGTCCGCGTCATATATCAAAGATTATACTATACGCGCGCCGAAGGCACAGAAAAAGCGCGGAGCCCGCAAGGAGCCCCGCGCCGTCGGGAATTTTACGAAAGAGCTATACGCGCGCGCAGACCTCCGCGGCGGGAGCGCAGTCCGTCTTTTTGAAGTAGAGGACGGCGGCGGCTATCCCGACAATCGCGGCGCAGCTTATCGCCATGTTCGGATGAATCGCGGCGAGCGCGCAAAGTCCGAAGAATACGCGTTCGTAGCTGCGAAGGTCGCGGCAGAACCATCCTTCGAGCGCCCCCGCGAGGGCTACGACGCCGAGCACCGCCGAGAGGACGAGCACCGCGAGCTCGACGGGCTGAACGTTCTGGAGCAGCAGCATGGGATTGTAGACGAAGCAGTAGGGCAGCAGATAGGAGGCGAGCGCTATCTTCGTCGCGGTCACGCCGGTCTTCGCCGGGCTAGCGCCGGCTATTCCCGCGCCGGTGAAGGCCGCGAGGCAGACGGGCGGCGTCAGGTCGGCCATGATGCCGAAGTAGAATACGAAGAGGTGCGCGGCGAGCGGCATGACGCCCATTCCCGCGAGCGCCGGCGCGATTATCGTGCTGCACACGATGTAGTTCGCCGTCGTCGGCAGCCCCATGCCGAGGACGAGGCAGGCGAACATCGCCATCACGAGCGTGAGTATCAGGCTGCCGCCCGAGATTTCTATTATGTTGTTCGATATCGTGAGGCCGAGCGAGGTCAGCGACGAGGTGCCGACTATGAAGCCGACGAGCGCGCAGGCGAGCGCAACTCCGAGCGCGCCGCGCGCGCCCTCCGCGAGGGCCTCGACGTTGTCGCGCAGCGACATGCGAGTGTGCTTCCTGAAGGAGCTGACGATCATGACGGAGACGACGCCGATGAATCCGGCTTTGAGCGGCGTGTATTTCATCAGCAGAGCGGCGACGATGACGAGCACGGGGATGAGCAGATGTCCGTCGCGTTTCATAACCTCACGCACGACGGGAAGCTCTTCCTTACGTATCCCTTCGAGATGGTCGCGGCGCGCGCGGATGTGGACGTTGCTGAATATCGCGGTGTAATAGATGAGCGCGGGGATGACAGCCGCCGCGGCTATCGAAAGATAGGGGATGTTGAGGAACTCGCTCATGATGAAGGCCCCGGCCCCCATGATGGGCGGCATCAGCTGGCCGCCGGTCGAGGCGCAGGCTTCGACCGCGCCCGCGTAGTGCGGCGCGTAGCCGACCTTTTTCATGAGCGGTATCGTGAAGGTCCCCGTCGTCGCGACGTTGGCGACCGACGAGCCGTTTATCGTGCCGAGCAGCCCCGAGGCGACGACGGCGACCTTAGCGGGACCGCCCGGGCTTCCACCCGCGAGCGCAAGCGCGAGCTCGTTGAAGAATTTAGCGCCGCCGCTCTTTCCGAGAAAAGCACCGAAGATTATGAACACTATGACGAAGGTCGCGGAGACGCCGAGCGCGAGACCGAAGATGCCCTCCGAGGTCAGGTACATGTGCTGTATTATCCTGTTCAGAGAATATCCGCGGATCTGGAACATGCCGGGCACGTAGTTGCCAAAATAGCAGTAAAGCAGGAAGAGCACACTGAGGCACGGCAGCACGTTGCCGACGACGCGCCGCCCCGCCTCTACAACGAGGACGATGGCCGCTACGCCGAGATATATTTCATAGCCGAGAGGCTCCGCGCCGCGGCGCGCGATGTCGTTGAAGAATACCGCGATATATCCGACGACACAGGCCGAGGCCGCCGCGAGCAGCCAATCGTACCACGGCGCGCTCACCTTCGAAGATTTCCGCGTAGCCGGGTAAAGCAGAAAAACCGCGACGATGGCGAACGTCAGATGGACGGCGCGCTGAATAGTAATCGGTATCGTCGCGACGCCCGCCGTGTAAAGGTGGAACAGAGACATCGCCGCGAGCCAGCACGTTATGAAAATCCCCTGCCAGCCGAAGAGCTTACGGTAGCGGCTCTCCTGGTCGTATTTCTCTACAAGATTCTGAACCTCCGCCGCGTCCATGCTCACTTCGTCAAGCAGCGAAGCAGAGTTTTTCTTTTCTTCCATAAAATTTTATCCTCCCCGAGACCTTCGGCGCTGCGCGCCCGCCGCGCGCCGTTACTCCAC
>UQVV01000160.1 GCA_900544635.1 uncultured Cloacibacillus sp.
CCGGGCAGTCCGCCGAGCGCCTCGGCCTCGAGGCCGCTGTCGTCTGCGAGCGCGGGGAGGCCCATCGCCTCGGCCCACGCGCGCGCCTTGATGAGCGCGTTGTCCGCGTAGGTTTCGCCGTTTTCCTCTATTTCGTGCGGCCCTTCCATGTCGCCGCCGAAGAGCAGCTCCACGCCGATCGGCTCGAGCTGCGCCTTCATCTCTCTGTATTTGCCGCGGTTGCCGCTCGCGAAGACTATGCGCATGTTTCAAACAGCCTCCGCTCGTCTTCCGTCAGCTCGAGGACTTCTGTCTGCCGGCGGCGGATTTCCGCGATTCCGAGCTCTGCCAGGTCGAGCATCTGCGCGAGCTCGGCGCGCGAGAAGGTCGCGCCCTCACCGGTGCCCTGGAGCTCGACGAGCTCTCCGCGTCCGGTCATGACGACGTTAGCGTCGACCTCGGCGGTAGAGTCCTCTTCATAGCAGAGGTCGAGCAGCGGAACGCCGCGGCATTTGCCTACGCTGACGGCGGCTATCTGGTTTTTGAGCGGGATTTCGGAAATTTTGCCGTCGGTGCACATTCTGCGCAGCGCGTCGAAGAGTGCGACGAAGCCCGCGGATATCGACGCTGTCCTCGTGCCGCCGTCGGCCTGCAGAACGTCGCAGTCTATCGTTATCGTGCGCTCGCCGAGGCGCGTCATGTCTACGGCGGCGCGCAGCGAGCGGCCTATGAGCCGCTGTATCTCGCTGCCGCGCGCGTCGCGCTTTCCGCGGCTTATCTCGCGCTGCATGCGGCTCTGCGTCGAGCGCGGGAGCATAGCGTATTCCGCCGTTATCCAGCCGTTGCCCGAGCCGCGGAGGAACGGCGGCACTTTGTCGTCTACCGACGCGGTGCAGAGGACGTGCGTGTTGCCCCAGCGGATGAGGGCCGAGCCTTCGGCGTAGCGGTTGACGGCGCGTTCGAGAATTATCGGGCGCAGCATGTCGCAGGCGCGCCCGTCTGTGCGGAGCGTCTCCATGCTAACGTCCCTCCGTCCACGCCGTCGTGAGGTCGACGGGCGTCTTTTCCGTTATTTCTTTCGAGTTGACGTAGAACTTTATTTTTTTGATTGGCGGGAAGTTGTCGCGCATCGTGTTCAGCATGCCGTTGAGCGCCTGCGCGGCTTTGTCTTTGCCGAGCTTCTTTATCGAGCTCTGGAAGGCCGCCGTCATGTCGACGTAGAGCCATTCGCCGCTCTGGAAGACGTTCGTCACGGAGACGGCGGGGTCCATCGCCTTCGTCTCCTTGAGGCTGTCTATGTACATCGACAGAACCTTCTGCATGTCGTCCTCGCGCGTCGCGCCTGGCTTGAGCTCTATGGCGCGCGTCTGGAAGGACTGGCCGTCCGGCACGTATATGCTGTACTGCGCGTTCGACGGAGCGGGCTCCTGCTGCGCCGCGGTCTCGGCGACTTCCGCGCCGCTTCCGTAGACGCTGCCGATGCGTTCGCCGCCCTGCTTGTCCGACCAGGCGAAGAAGTAGTTTGTCGCCACGTAGCCGCAGGTGAATAGTATTACGACCAGCGCTATCCACGCGAAGATGCGGACGATTTTCGGCGCGCGCGGGCGCTGCTCTTCGTCGTCCTCGTAGTCCTCTTCGTCGTCGATTTCCGCGCGCTTCATCGTTTTGCGCTTGCGGCTGCCGCGCAGCGAGCGGACCTCTTCTTCCTCTTCCATCTCGCGTTCGCGCAGAGTGCGGCGCGCACGCGGACGGCGCGGCTTTTCTTCCTGTTCTTCGCGCTCTTCGTCTTCCTCGCGCATCAGTCCGCGGCGGCGCACCGCGGGCTGGTCGTAATTTTCTTCTTTTTTATCGCGTATCACGAAGTGACGCTGTCTTTCTTCCGGATCTCTCATTGCTCGTCCTCCAATGACGGTGAAACGTTTTTCTGTAATTTCGTATTATATGATAAAAACGGTCCGCGCGTCTCGTCCGCGCGGGCCGGATTCAGCTTTCGCGTCAGCGTCCGCGGTGCGTCTCGATGAAGGTGATTATGCCCTCGGCGAGGCTGCGGCACATCTTCTCGCGGTAGGCCGCGGTGTTGAGCCGCTTCGCCTCGGCGGCGTTCGTCAGGTAGCCCATCTCGACGAGGACCGCGGGCATGCCCGCTCCGCGCAGGACGAAGAAGGGCGCCTGCGCGACCTTGCGCATCGGCAGGCCGGACTTTTTGGCGTTCGCGTGCAGGACTTCCGTCAGCTCCGTGCTCGCGCCTATCTTGTCGTTCTGCTGCATGTCGCCGAGGATTTTGAGCAGAAGCTGCGTTTTCTTGTCGGCTTTCTGGATTTCCGCGGCGCTGTGCGCGTCGCCGGAGATTTCACGGTTTTCGACGATGGCGAGGTTCATTGCGTCCTTGTCGGAGGGCAGGGCCATGATGTAGATTTCGAAGCCCGCGACGCCGCTCTTGCCCTTGGGCATGGAGTTGCAGTGGAGGCTGATGAACACGTCGGCGTTGTTCTTGTTCGCGAATGCGGTGCGCTCCGCGAGCTTGAGGTAGACGTCCGTGCTGCGCGTGAGGCGCGCGTCGACGCCCTTTTCTTTGAGTATCTTCGCAAGCTGCGTCGCGGCGCGGAGGTTGATGTCCTTCTCGCGTATTTTGTTCGCGACGGCTCCCGGGTCGTGTCCGCCGTGGCCAGCGTCGATGACGACTATCGGCTTGCGTCCGGCGCGCGGCTTCGGCGCGGGGGCCGCGGCTTTGGCGGGCGCCTGCGCTTCCTGCTTCGGCTCCGCCTTCGGCGTCTCGGCCTTTGGCTTCGGCTTGGCGGGCTGCGCCGGCTTTTTCACGGGCGCGCTCTGCTTCGGCTGGATTTTCGGCGCGGGCTGCTTTTTCGGCGCGGACTGAGCTGCCGCGACGGTTTTCGTGTCGCCCCAGCGGAAGGCGGCCTTCTGGCCTATCGCCTTGTAGAAGCTGTCGAAGGCGGAGAGCAGCGAGCGCCCCTCGCCCCACCAGTGGCCGTCCTTCGTGACGACCGGCGTCGGGAAGCTGATTATCGTCCCGGCGGCGCGCACGATGTTCGAGCCGTTCCAGAACTCTATCTTTTTGCCGCCCATCGTGACGACGAGCGAGGTGCCGTCGTTCTTCGGCGCGAAGCCGAGCGAAGAGACGACCTCGTCGATCGCCATTTCGCGCAGCGTGCCGTTCATGCGGACGCTGACGCTGCCCTTGCGTATGTCCCCGTTCCAGAGCTCTATCTTCTCCGCCGCGAAGGCAGGGAGCGCGCAGAGCAGCAGCGCGGAGAGCGCGAGCAGGATTATCCGTTTCGTCTTATTTCCCAGCGATGACAACATTATCTACCACCAACGTCGGCGCGGCGGTCGCGTAGGAGTACGTGAGGTCGTTTCCCGCCGCCGCGATGTTTTTCATGAATTCAAGAAGGTTCGAGGCGATTGTGACGCCGCTGACGGGCGACGTGATTTCGCCGTTTATTATCCTGTGGCCCTTGGCTCCTATCGAGAAGTCGCCGCTGACGGGGTCTATCGTGTGCAGCCCCATGAACTCCGTGACGTACATGCCGCTGCCGACGCGCGAGAGCAGCGACTGCGGGCTCTCCGTCCCCGGCTCGAAGATGAGGTTCGTCGTCCCGACATCGGGCAGGGAGGACATGCCGCGCGAGCAGTTGCCGGTGGACCTCACGCCGTCCTTCGCGGCGTACTGGAGGTTGTAGAGGAAGGCCGAGGCGACGCCGCCCTTGATAAGCTCGGTGCGCGAGGTCGGAACGCCTTCCGAATCCCACGACGAGCTGCCAGCCTTCCACGGCACCCGTCCGTCGTCGGTGAGGTTCACGCACGGCGAAGCGACGAGGTCGCCTATGCGCCCCTTCATCAGCGAGCGCCCGCGGTGGACGTCCGAGGCGCAGAAGAGGCCGCCTATCGCGTCGACGAGCGGCACCGCCGCGTCTGGGTCTATGACTATCGTGTAGGTTCCCGTTTCAAGCTGCGTGCCGCCGAGCGCGGCGACGGTCTGCTTTACCGCTGTGCGCGCGCATTTCGCCGCGTCGAGCTCGCAGAGGCGCAGCGCGTCCATTCCGTAGCCGCCCATCTCCGTGAACTCGCCGGACTGCGCGAGGACGACGACGCCGCAGTTGGCGCTCGAGCCCTGCTCCCAGCCGGAGAGCCCCTTCGTAGTTGCGAAGAACGACGCGCCCCAGCCGTCGCGCCACGCGGCGGAGCGCACGGATATTATGCGCGCGTCGGCGCTTTTCGCCACTTCCGTCATCTGCGCGCAGTATTCCATGCGCTGCTTCGGCGTTATCTCGCGTATTTTTTCGTCCTCGGCCTCGAGCTCGGGGCAGCGGACGAGGGGCCCGTCGTAGAGCATGACGCCCTCCTCGGGCTGCGAGGCGCGCGCGTTGTGGAGGCTCCATTCGATGAGCGAATCGACGGAGCCGCGGTCGAGCCTGTTGCCGTAGGCTATGCCCTGGCGGCCGTCCGCGAGTATCGTGCGCACGCCGAGGCCGGCGGAGGAGCCGCTTGTGGATTCTTCTATTTCTCCGTCTTTGAGCGTGAGGCCGTTGGCGCAGCCCTCGCTGTATAGCACGTCCGCGCCGCTCGCGCCGCCGCGCAGCGCGGCGTCCAGCGCGTGCGCGGCGAGCGCCTCCACCTCTTCGTGTGAAAGAAATCCCGTCACGCCCGGATTACCTCGGCTACAATCGCGGCGGCGCGTTCCACGTCCTCGCGGTCGACGTCCATGTGGGTCACGAAGCGCGCGCGGCGCGGCGAAACCATGTGGATGAGCATACCTTTATCCGCGCAGCGTTTTTCAAACTCCGCGTCGCTCACGTCGCCCTCTCCGAGCGGGAAGAATACCATGTTCGTCATGTCCGGCGTATCCTCGACGGCGATTCCGGCTTTGCGCAGCAGATTGGCGAGCAGCTTCGCGTTCTCGTGGTCCTCGGCGAGGCGCGCGATGTTGTTCTTGAGCGCGTAAAGGCCCGCCGCCGCGGCTATGCCGACCTGACGCTGCGCGCCGCCGAGGCGCTTGCGCCATTTCTTCGCCTTTTCTATAAAT
>UQVV01000161.1 GCA_900544635.1 uncultured Cloacibacillus sp.
GAATGCTGCTTCGTCATGGTGCCCGCGCCGACGATAGATTTGAAAAAAATGACCGAGAACCTCGACGGCTGGACGCTCTCGGAGGACGGCGGGACGCTGCGCTCCGCCGCCGCCGAAGTGACGATATGCCGCGCGCCGGTCGCCGCGGCGGCCTACGGCGCGGAGCTGCTCGTCGGCCTCGGCGGGACTGCGAACCAGCTTTGCGCGGGGCTCGGCGTCCCCGTCGTCTCGATAATAGAGCGCGGCAAGCTGCGCCAGAAGAAGCTGCTGCGCGAAGCCGAGGTGCTCGTGCCCGCGGAGCCCGCGGAGCTCGCGGCCGCCGCGGAGCGCATACTGACGAACCCGGAGCTGCGCCGCTCGATGCAGGAGGCCGGCATAAAGAACCTCGGACGCATGGGCGCGCTCGACAACGTCGTCGATTACTGCGCGGCGGAGCTGGGCTGGGAGGCCCGCTGCCGCGTCTATGAAAAATATAAGAAATACCTCGATTCGCTCGGCGAATAGAATAACGAAAGGCGAAGGAGCTGATGAAGATGTCCGCCTCAAATGACGTAAGAGTGGTGAAGGTCGGGAACGTCTCCGTCGGAGGGGGGACGCTCGCCGTGGCCGCCGGCCCGTGCGTGCTCGACACCTTCGAGGAGGCGCTGGCGATTGCGAAGACGATGAAGGAATACTGCGCCGAATTCGGCTTCGGCTATATATTCAAGGCTTCCTTCGACAAAGCGAACAGGACTTCGATAAAGAGCTACCGCGGCCCCGGAATCGAGAAGGGGCTCGAATGGCTCTCGGAGATCGGGCGCGAGGCCGGCGTCCCCGTAGTCACGGACATTCACGAGCCGTGGCAGGCCGAGGCTGCGGCGAAGCACGTCGACCTGCTTCAGATACCGGCCTTCCTCTGCCGCCAGACGGACCTGCTCGCGGCGGCGAGCCGCACCGGCAAGCCGCTCAACGTGAAGAAGGCGCAGTTCATGGCCCCCGAGGACATGGCCTCGGTGCTCGGCAAATGCCGCGAGAGCGGCTGCGAGGACGTAATCCTCTGCGAGCGCGGCACGGAGTTCGGCTATCACGAGCTCTCGGTAGACTTCCGCTCGCTGCCTGTCATGCGCTCGCTCGGCGTGCCGGTCATGTTCGACGCGACGCACAGCGTGCAGAAGCCCGGAGGCAAGGGCACGTGCAGCGGCGGCGACCGCTCGTTCGTCCTGCCGCTCATACGCGCGGCGGCCGCGATAGGCATGGACGCGCTCTTCATGGAGGTTCACCCCGAGCCCGAGCGCGCGAAGTGCGACGGGCCGAACTCGATACCTCTCGCGAAGGTGCGCGAGGTTCTGCGGCAGGTGCATGAGATAGACGGCGTTGTGCGCGGGAAGCTCGGCTTCTCGCGGCTTGACTGGGCGGAGGAATAGACGATGAGCCTTCCATACGAACGCGAAGAGAAAAAAATTTCAAACGACGAACTGATTACGACGGGGCGCGAAATCCTGCTCAAGGAGGCCGCGTCGCTCGAAGCGGCGGCGGGACGTTTAGGCGACGAAATCGCGCGCGCGGCGCATCTCGTGAGCCGCTGCCGCGGACGCGTCGTCGTCTCCGGCCTCGGCAAATCGGGCCACGTGGGGCGCAAAAGCGCGGCGACCTTCGCCTCGCTCGGAGTTCCGGCCTTCTTCCTGCACGCGACGGAAGGCGCGCACGGCGACCTCGGCATGGTATGCCGCGAGGACGTCGGCTACTTCCTCAGCAACAGCGGAGAAACTCACGAGCTTATAGACATCATTCCATACTTCAAAAGAATCGGCGCGCCGATAATCGCGGTGACCGGCAACCCGCAGTCGTCGCTCGCGCGCGAGGCCGACGTCGTGCTCAACAGCCACGTCGACGCCGAGGCCGACCCGCTCGGCCTCGCTCCGACGAGCAGCACGACGCTCCAGATGGCGATAGGCGACGCCGTCGCGGGCATGGCGACGCTGCTGCTCGGTTTGCAGAAGGAAGACTTCGCGCTCTTCCATCCGGGCGGCTCTCTCGGCAAGCGTCTGCTGCTCCGCGTGCGCGACCTCATGGGCAGCGGCGACAAGCTGCCTGTGACGAACGTCCACGCGCGCGTGCGCGACGCGATATTCGACATCACGAGCAAGGGCTACGGCGCGACGGCCATCGTCGGCGACGACGGCAGGCTCGCGGGCGTCTTCACCGACGGAGACCTGCGCCGCTTCATCGAGAAGAACGGCGTCGAAGGGCTCGAGCTCCCGGTCTCGCAGGCGATGACGACGCATCCGCGCGTCATCGGCCCCGACCGCCTCGCCGTCGAAGCCGTGCGCATCGTCGAGCAGTGGGAGGTCTCGGCGCTCATCGTCGTCGACGACGAGAACAGGCCCGTCGGCATGGTGCACATCCACGAGATACTCAAGGCGGGGGTGGCGTAGCTGTCTCTGCTGCGCGGCCTCTACGGGGGCGCGATAGATATATTCTTCGCGCTCTCGCATAAAAAGCTCAAGGCGAAATACACCGAGGGCAACGACGAGCGCCAGGGGCTGATCGCGCCCGAAAAGCTCGCCGCGCTGCGCGGACGGCGGCCCGTGTGGGTCCACGCCGTCTCCGTCGGCGAGGTGCAGGCCGCCGTGCCCTTCATCAAGGCGGCGCGCGAGGACGGCTGGGACGGCCCGTTCGTCATCTCGACGACGACGCAGACCGGCAAGGCTATGGCGGAGCGCCTCGGCAAAGATTTATACGACTTCCATATATATTACCCGTGGGACAAAAATCTCTTCGTCCGCCGCGCGCTAGACGCGCTGAACCCCGCGGCCTTCGCGGCGGCTGAGACGGAACTGTGGCCCAACATGCTCTCCGAGTGCCGCGACCGCGGAATACCCGCGTTCCTCATCAACGGCCGCATATCGGACAGGACGTGGGCGCGCGTGCAGGGCGGCCTGCGCCGTCCGCTCGCGCGCGGCGCGTACTCGCTCTTCGCCTCGCTCTTACTGCGCGACGAAGAGGACAGGGAACGGCTGACGCGCATCGGCGTCGAAGAAAAAAAACTTTTCGTGATGGGCGACGGCAAGGTCGACGCGCTGCTCGCGCGCAGGAACGAGGCCGCGCGCGACAAACTCGCGGCGGAGCTCGGCGAGCCGGAGCGCCCGATATTCATCGCGGGCAGCACGCACACGGGCGAGGACGAAAAAGTTCTCGCCGCCTTCGCGATTCTGCGCGGGCGTCATCCCGCGGCGCGGCTCGTCATAGCTCCGCGCCATCCGGAGCGCGCGGCGGCTGTCGCCTCGCTCGTGCCCGCGGAGTACAGGACCGCGATGTTCTCCGGCTTGACCGCCGGTTGGGATGTGCTGATAATAGACCGCATAGGCGTGCTCTTCGACCTCTACGGCGCGTCGCGCTCCGCGTTCGTCGGAGGCAGCTTCGCCGACAAGGGCGGGCAGAACATCCTCGAGCCCTTCTCGTGGGGCGTCCCCGTCCAGTACGGCCCGCACATGGAGGACTTCGCACACGCCTCGCGCGCCTTCCTCGCGATGGGCGCGGCCTCGCAGGTCGCGGACGAAGAGGGCCTCGCGCGCGCGTGGCTCGCCGTGGCGGACGAGGGCGAGGGCGGACGCGAAAAATGGCTCGCACTGAGCCGCGAATACTTCGACAAATCACGCGGCGCATCCGCGCGCACGTGGAAAATTATAAAAAAATATCTCTGAACGGAAGCGGAGGAAAGAGAAAATGGCAATTAACCGCGGACTAATAGAGGAATTTTACAACGGCCTCGACGAACGCTCGCGCGAAGCTCTCGACGCGGCGGTAAACAAAGTCGTCGAAGCGAAGAAGAGGGGCGGCAAGGTCGCCGTCGTCACCGGCAGCGGCCCGAACCTCCACGAGGGCGTCACGACGCTCATCGCGGAGCTCATAACGAAGGGCGTCGTCGACGGCGTCACGACGAGCTCCGCAGTCGTCAACCACGAGATGGGCGGCGCGCTCGACCGCGTCAAGATGTGCGGAGCGGCGCAGCTCGGCATGGACGAGGAGAAGATGCCGCGCGGCAACGTCTTCGAGTTCACCGACATGACCGACGAAGAGCTCGACGAGCTCGGAAAGGAAATGCTGCTCGACCGCGAGCTGCTTGCGAAGCGCCACGCCGCCGAGGGCCACATGGTCATCAAGGCCGCGGCGAACATGGCGTATCCGATGGGGCTGCGCACCGAGAAGCTCGCGGAGGAGATACTCTCGCTCTGCCGCCAGTGCGGCCTGCCCTTCGAGACCGTCGCGGGCTGGGGCTGCGACGCGCGCACGATGCTCGGCGCGGGCGCGGAGCGCGGCGTCCCCGTCCTCGTCACGATACCGCAGATGGTCGGCGGCGGACACGTCGGCCTCTCGGTCGGCGACAGCATCCCCGTCGCGGAGCGCTCGCGCCGCATCGCGGACATTCATCTGGGTGAAATTACCGCCGACGCTCAACCAATGGCTGAAGCCATAACGGACAGAGAAATTGCCACCGACCGTCCGTACCTTGCCATAGTTCGTATAAGTCGCTCCCTCCTTACCGCCACTCAGATCCTGCACGTTGCGCTGGATATAATCTTTCGTGTCGCGATAGACGAAGCCGCCCTCCAGATAAATAGCATGCTTGCCGAACGTGCGGCTGTAGCTCAAGTTCAGGTTGACGTTGTCGCTGTTCTCCGGCCGGATCGTCGTGGAACCGCTCTCCAGGTCCTCGTCGCCGAACATCTCCTCGATCGTCGGCAAACGGTAGGCCTTCTCATACGAGAGCTTCGCCTGGAGGTCGCGCGAAATATAATAGGTACCGGCGGCGCCATAGCCCCACGAGCTCGTCGTCCGGTCGACAGCCACGTATTCCGTGGCGTTGTCGTCGGTCGCCACCGGGCCGGAAACGTATTGCCGGTAATATTTCCCGAAAAGAGTCAAGTTCCATTTGTCGGAAGGCATCAGGCGATACGAGAGGCCGGAGATGTTCTTGCGCGTCCGCTT
>UQVV01000162.1 GCA_900544635.1 uncultured Cloacibacillus sp.
CGGCCACAGCGCGGGCGTCGTCGTAAAGGAGATATCGCCGCCCTTCTTCCGCACGATTATCATGGGTATGCGCTCGCCCGACGAGCTGTCGCCCGCCGCGCGGCGCTTTCTCGACCACATGACGCAGTGCCTGCCGGAGCTGACGGGCGGCGGCGAGGCTTAAAAGCGCCCGGTGCGCTGCAAATATTTTTCGAGGCGCTCGCGCCGCTCCGCCGTCTGCTTTTCGAGACGGCGCGCGACGAGCAGCAGGAGCTTTTCCATGTTGGCGAGGTAGCCGATGTTTGAGTCCAGGTAGCCCGCGCCGCCGCTGCGGCTGAGGATTACCTTCGCGGCTCCGCGCGCGGACGGCGCGGCGAAGCTGTCGGTCATCGCTATGACGGGGCATCCCGCGTCGCGCGCCATCTGGGCGGCGAGCGACGCGTCGCTCGAATAGCGCGCGAAGGATATGACTATCATCGCGTCCTCTGGCGATAAATCTATGAGCTGGTCGACGAGCGGGCGGCATTCGCCGGGCGTCACGACGCCGGCGCGCAGGCACGAGAGCTGCACCGCCGCGGCGGCGGCGAAGCCCGCGCAGGCGCGGAAGCCCATTATGTAGACGTTCCGCGCCGCGGCGACGATCTCCGCCGCTTCGACTATGCGGCGGTCGTTTTCTGGCGTCGCCCCCGCCGCCATCGTTTCGCTGAGATTTTCCGTATATATCGCGAGGGCCGCGAAGTCGCCCTCCGCGTTCATCGGCAGCCGTTTCGCGCTGCGCGCCGCGAGCGTCGGCCCCTCCGCTCCCGCTACCTCGGCCTGGAGCGCGCGCCGGAAGGCCGCGAAGCTTCCGTAGCCGAGCTTCTTCGAGAGGCGCACGACGGTCGAGGGGCTCGTCCCTATGCGCGCCGCTATCTCGTATGACGAGAGGAAACAGGCGCTCTTTTTGTTCGCCACTATGAAGTCCAGCGCCTTTTTGTCGCCCTCCGTCAGCCCCGCCGCGGCTGCGGCACGCTCTTCGAGTATCATTTTCATCGTCCGCGTCCCCCTTTTGCCGTAATTATATATGACTTGCGCGAATCATACAAAGCTCTGAATGCTTGACATGCGTCATGCGCGCGGTTATCATGCTTCGTATGAAGCATAAAATTTCTTGAATGACGCGATGAAGTCAAAAGGGAGGTCGAAGCCGTGCGCGATATGACGAAGGGGAGCGTCGCGGGGAATATGCTGGCCTTTGCCTTCCCGCTGATGCTCGCGAATATTTTCCAGCAGCTTTACGCGGTCGCAAACTCCGTCGTAGTCGGGCGGCAGATGGGCGCGGCGGCGCTTGCGGCGACGGGGACGGCTATCCCGATAGTCAACGTCATGGTCTTCCTGCTGCTCGGCGTGACGATGGGCAGCTCCGTGCTGATGGCGGAGTTTTTCGGCGCCGGGGACGAGCGTTCGCTTCGGGACGAGCTTTCGACCTCGGCGGCCGTGGGCGGGGCTTTCACGCTCGCGCTGTCTGCGGCGGGGATTTTCTGCGCGGAGCCGCTGCTTGCGCTGATACGCACGCCCGCGGAGCTCGTGCCGGCCGCGTCGGCGTATCTCAGAATCGTCTTCGCCGGGCTTATCTTCACTTTCATCTATAATCTCCTGTCGTTCGCTATGCGCGCGGTAGGCGAGTCCGCCGCGCCGCTCGTCTTTCTGATCGCGGCCTCGCTGCTGAACGTCGCGCTCTCGGTCTTTTTCGTGCGCGACCTCGGGCTCGGCGTCGAGGG
This sequence comes from uncultured Cloacibacillus sp., assembly GCA_900544635.1. GTDB lineage: Bacteria > Synergistota > Synergistia > Synergistales > Synergistaceae > Caccocola > Caccocola faecigallinarum. The sequence goes on from UQVV01000162.1 coordinate 1,740, forward strand.
CGCGGCGGCGGCCGCGGTGCTCGCGCAGGCGGTTTCGGCGCTGCTCTCCTTCCTATATATAAAGCTGCGGATGCCGGCGCTCGTGCCGGAGTCGTGGACGCGCGTCAGCGCGCCGCTGCTGCGCCGGACGCTGTGGTTCGGCGCGGTCTCGGGCGTGCAGCAGACGGTGCTCTACTTCGGCATCCTCATTTTGCAAGGCGCGGTGAATCCGCTCGGAATAACGCAGATAGCGGCGTTCAACGCCGTCTCGCGCGTCGACGGCTTCGTCATGGCGCTCAGCGACAGCTTCGCAAGTTCGCTGATGATGTTCGTCTCGCAGAACAAAGGCGCGGGCGAGGAACGGCGCGTATTTCTCGGCCTGCGGCGCGCGTTCCAGATGTGCGCCGCGGAAACGGCGCTCTGCGCGGCGGCGCTTTTCCTCTTTCCGCGCGCGCTCGCCTCGGCCTTCCTCGGCCCGGGCGAAGAGGAGGCTCTTTCGCACGCCGTCACGTTCCTGCGCGTAATGTCCGGCTTTTACATGATTTCGGTAATCTGCAACACGTTTCAGGGCTTCTTCCGCGGCGTCGGGATGATGAAGACCGTTCTCTACGCGACCTATATCCAGATCCCCGTCCGCGTCGGCGTCACCTACGCGCTTGCGAGCAGCGCCGGCATCAACGCCGCCGCCGCGGGCATAACGGCTGGATGGCTCTGCATGGCGGCCTATCAGCTGTTCGAGTATCATAAATTTGTAAATTCCGGGCGCGCGGCGCGCCCCGAGAAAGGAAGATAAAATCATGGAAAAGCTGTACGAAGATAAACGGGGCTGCTGCGGCTGCGGGGCGTGCGAGGCGGCCTGCCCGCGCGGCGCGATTACGATGCGGGCCGACGAGGAAGGTTTCCTCTATCCCGACGTGGACGCGGGCAAATGCGTGGACTGCGGCCTCTGCGGGCGCGTATGCCCGTTAAAACATGCCGAAGAGCTGAAAGCGGAGCGCGAGCCGCGCTGCTTCGCCGCGATACATAAATCGGAGGAGGTGCTCATGCGCTCGACCTCGGGCGGGGCTTTTACGGCGATATCGGACGTGATACTCGCGCGCGGCGGCGCGGTCTGCGGCGTAGATTTCGACGAAAAGCTGCGCGCCGTCCACCGCGTGAGCGATACGGCGGAGAGGCGCGACCGCATGAGAGTGTCGAAATACGTACAGAGCGACATGCGAGGAATCTTCCGCGCCGTGCGCGAAGAGTGCGAAAAACGGCCCGTCATGTTCAGCGGCACGCCCTGCCAGTGTGCGGCGCTGCTGTCGTACCTCGGCGGAAGGCCCGAAAATCTCTTCGTCTGCGACCTAATCTGCCACAGCATACCGAGCCCGCTCGTCTGGGAGGAATACAAAAAGCTGCTCGAAGCGGAGCGCGGCGGAAAAATAGCGCAGGTCTGGTTCCGCTCCAAGCGCCACCCGTGGGGCCGCGCGAACAGCAACAAGGGCTTCGCCTACCGCATGGAGGGCTCCGACGAAATTTTCGAGGACAGCCGCTTTTACAGCCTCTTCATTCGCGAGCGCGTCATAGCGCGCCCGTCATGCTCGGCCTGCCGCTTCACCGACACGCGCCGCGTCTCCGACATGACGATAGCCGACTGCTTCGGCATTGAAAAATACGCGCCCGAGTGGAACGACGCGCGCGGCGTATCGCTGCTGCTGACGAACACCGCGAAGGGCGAAGCGATGCTCGAGGCGATAGCTCCGGCGATGAGGCTCGACGAGCGTCCGCTTGCGGAGAACACCGCGGAGCAGCAGCGCCTGTCGCGCCCCGTGGAATTTCCGGAAAACCGCGCGGAGTTCTGGGAAAAATTCCGCCTCGAGGGGCTGGCGGAGGCGCTGAAAAAATAACGGCGCGTCCGTCGCCGCAGCCGTGCGCCTATAGTTAATAAAAGACAAACAGATTTATCCCTTTTCAGTAAGCTTTAGGCCGTGCCGCTGCGTTCACGGAGAGTCCGGCGCGCGGCGGCGCGGCCTTAAAATCAACGGCGTCGGGCGTAAGTCCCCCCTTGTCCGGAAATTTTCAAAAAGGTCAAAAATTAGTCAGAAAAAGTATTGACAAAGATTGACCAATGGCTATAATACAGCATGAAAGAAATGAGAGATGCCTAAGGCGGCGGGAAACCGAAAAAGCCGAGGACACCCGAAATTTTAAGGGGGTTAAAAACCATGCTACCGAGAATTTTCAGACAGAACAGTATAGACAACTTCTTTGACGACTTCGCCTTCGACGCGCCGTTCGGAATCGCCCACAGGGACGCCAAACACGAGTGGAACGGCCTGATGAAGATGGACATCCGCGACAAAGACGGACAGTACACCGCGGACATCGAGCTCCCGGGCTGCAAGAAGGAAGACATCGCGATAGAGCTCAACAACGGCTACCTGACCGTGACCGCGAACAGCCGTTACGAGAACGACGAAAAGGGCGACGACGGCAAATTCATCCGCCGCGAACGTTTCACCGGCCAGTGCTCGCGCAGCCTCTTCATCGGCGAGCACGTGAAGCAGGAGGACGTGAAAGCCAAATTTGAAAACGGCGTGCTCTCGCTGACCTTCCCGAAAGAGGGCGAGGAAGCCAAGAAGAGCACGACCATCGCAATCGAAGGATAATCGAAAGAGAAATCTTCCGAAGAAAACGCACAAGCAACGCAAAGGGGACGGCCTCGGGCCGTCCCCTTTTGTGTGTCCTTATCCGCGCCGTTCGTCAGGCGCCCGTCATCATCCCAGAAAATGCTCCGTCAGATATTCTATAAACTCCTCGACCACTCCGGGGAGCTTCCTCGATTTTTTGCAGATTAGGTTGATTTTGCGGACCGTGTGCTCGTCGTCGAGACGGTAGTAGCAGAGGCCGCCGTCGCCGTATTTCATCAGCTCGGCGCGAACGAAGGCCGCGCCTATGCCCGCAGCCGCCATGTGGTATGAGGTCATGAGCTGGTCGAGCGTCATGATGACCTTCGGCGTGACGCGCGCGCGGCGGAAAATTTCGAGCGCGCGCTCGTGCATGTCGTTGCCCTTTTTCAGAAGAAGAAAAGGTACGTCCGCAAATTCCGAAATAGAGACTTTGGGGGCGTTCGCGGCCACACAAAGCCCCGATAGATGCTCCGAACAGAGACTTTTCCCGGCCAGCCTGCGATTCACAGGAAACGATTGCGGCACTACGAGAACGATTTCTTCTTTGCTGACCTCGATACTTTTATAAGCG
>UQVV01000163.1 GCA_900544635.1 uncultured Cloacibacillus sp.
TAGGTACGTATCAGCTCGACCATCGCAGTCGCCTTCTCGACCGCCGTCGATTCGTCGTACTCCTCCATCTCGCTGTAAACGTGGCCGCAGTGTTCCAAATCACCATCCTCGTAGCCTCCGCATACGCCGAGCAGCCAATCGCCGTCCGCCTCGCGTCTGTACCTGAACAGGTAATAGGTCATGTCGTGCAGCTCGAAGGTTCCCGCGCACTCTATTTCTGCGGGAGCTGCGCCGAGTTCGTGCGGGTGTTCGAGCCATTCAATCATGGCGTCGCGCGCCGCCTGCATCTGTTTTTCGTTCATAATCGTCTCTCCTTTCATATTTTGCCCAGTTTTAGGAATGGAATTCAATCATTACGCCGCAGACTATGAGCAGAGAGCCGGCGGCGAAAAAGAATATGCGCCGTCCGCTTCTGCCGAGATGGTGCGAATAGGGCTTGCCAGTCGGGGCACAGAGCCAGCTCCAATTTCGCACCGCGCCCATGGCGAAGAGCGCGCCCGCCGCAATGCAGACGAAGCCGCGCTTTTCGTCCAGAAATAGGGATAGGGCCTCCGCATCCATCTCAGCGGCCTACTCTTCGCCCTCTTCTCCGCCGCCGTCAAGTTCGCTGAAGTCGAGAGATTCTCCGTAGGAGCGCGTGAGGAACGGCATTATCTCCGGGTCGTAGTTGCAGATTGTGTTCAGGTCGCAGATACTGAAATTGTCCTCGTCGTCGAGATACTCTTCGTCCTCGTCTCCCGCGAGGAACAGCCAGCCGCTTTTCCAGCCCTCGTCGCAGCGCGACGGCCTGAATCTCTCGCAATACCCGACCTTGCAGCCGTCGACTAGAATCCTGTCGCTCGCGCAGCACTCTACAGCGCCCTCCCAGCCCTTGAGCAGCGGCTTTATATCTTCGGGTTTTATCGCAAAATTCTTCTCCGGCGTTTGATTTTCAGTGAGCGCCTTCCACTGCGCGTAACGGCGGTCGATTACCTCCGCCATCGCGCGGTAATAGTCCTCGCTCCACGGCACGAAGAGATAGGCAGCGCCGCCGAACTCCTCGCTTTTCGCGCGCTCCTCGCCGAAGTACGCCGCGGCGTGAGCCTTCACGTCCTTTATATATGCGTAGGGCGTGGCGCGGCTTCCCCAGCTGTACCATTTAGCGAACTCCGTCCCCTCATGGTTGAAGTACGTCAGCGAAAGTTTGCCGTTTATATTATCGTCGTCCCGCATGAACTCGCGCAGGTCAGTAAGTTCGCCTTTCTTCACCGCCTCGACTGTTTCGCCGTGGCTGCGGAGGAACGGATTGCTCATCAAATCATGCTCTATGCACCAGCGCAGGTAAATCGCCAGATGGTTGTAGGCTGCAAGTTCATCGACGGGCAGTTTTTTCTCTTCTATGGTCTTGGCGTACTCCTCAGCCGATTCCATGAGCGCGTCGTCGTAATCTATTTTGTCCGCGTCGGTGATGACGTTAAGCCTCTGCGGGTCGATTACCTCAAGCGTTTCGTCGGAACATTTTTCGAGAAGTTCGTCGACGCCGTGCTTGCGTTTGAAATCTATCTCCTCTTTATAGAGCGGGATGAGCTGATAGAAATTTACCTCGTCGCCGTCCGCGAGCCGGCAGGTGTAGGAATCCTCGCCGAACACGCCGGGCGAGAGCAGCAGCGCGCCGCAGAGCTTTGTATCGTCCGAGAACGGAACTCCGTCGTCGTCTCCGAGCGTGTGTCCCCAGCCGAGCCATGTGTCTCTGTCCCTCAGCGGATAGCGCGCCGTAGATTTCAGGATACGGATAGGCCAAAACCATTTGTCGTCGCGCATAGCTTCCTGCGTGAGATTCCAGTCGGGCGGCAGATTTATGAGAAGCTCCGCGCGTTCGAGCTTCTGGTCCGCAAGCTCCTCCGGGACGTTCATTTTATGCGCGCCCATGCCGAGCGTGACGAGCGTGTAATAGTTGTGCTCCTCGCGCGGCGGTATTACGCAGACGTCGAGATGTATGCCCTCCGACGCGATTTCGTGCATCACGTTGTCGTAATCGCCGAAGTATTTTGCAATGTGATCCTGCACCGCGTCCCAGTCGGCGCCGTCGTAGGTCTCAAGCGTAAAGTTTTCGCCGTCGTCGTCAAGGAACTCTCGTATGCTTCCTATAAGTTTTTTTGCCTTTTCGCTGTCCGGCTCAAGTTCGAGCCATCGCTCCGCGTATGTCAGCGCCTCGGCCTCGCGCCCGTCCGCCATCCATAGCGCGTATGCCATGCGCGAGTTCCAGAACGGGTCGCTCTCTCCCCCGGCGCGGATGGACTCAAAGATAGATATGGCCTTGTCGAGCAGTTCGCGGTCGACCTTGTCTGCGTCGCCGTCGGGCCGCTCGCAGTGCGGCCCGAGTACCGCGATGTTGCTGTATGCGCGGCCGAGCAGAAGCGTCAGCTCGTATCCGCGCTCAGCCTCCGGCACCGCTTCTATCGCCTCGACGCATTTTTCAAACTCGTTTTCGTCGTTCCATTGCCTGATCTGTTCTTCCAGGTTTTTCATATACTTGCCTCCTTATGGGCTGCAATAATAAAAAACGCCTCTTTCGGCGCGGCGCGGCGCGCAGAGAGAAGCGTGAATTTTGCCGGTAGGGCACGAAAAAATCGCGGCGTTAGAGGCTCACCGCGCCGCGTTGGTTGGTTGGTTGGTTGGTTGGTTAAGGATTACGCGATTCACCGCTTCCGTCAATCCCTTCGTCGGGCGATTTCCCGCATATTAAAGCAGAAATTCCCGCCGCGGGCAACGGCTACGTTTCCGGGCTCTGCGCCTAATGTCCCAGCAGCGCGCGCGCGTGTTCGAGCGCTTCTCTGGATTCTTCGTCGCCGGAGAGCATGCGCGCTATTTCGCGCTCGCGCGCTTCGCCCGCGACTTCGGATATTTCCGTGTCGTCGCCGGTGCGTTTGACGACGAAGTGCTGGTCGGCCATCGCGGCTATCGTCGCCTGGTGGGTTATCAGTATCGTGCGGCAGCGCTTCGAGAGCTCGCGGAGCTTGTAGCCTGCGAGGAGCGCCGTTTTGCCGCCGAGGCCCGCCTCCACTTCATCGAACACGAGCGTACCGGGCAGTTTATCGTCGCCCGCGGAGAGCTGCACCGCGATGAGGATGCGCGAGAGTTCGCCGCCCGAGGCGTTTTTGCCTACCGGCAGCGGCTTCTGCTCCGGCAGCGCGAGCGTGAAGCAGACGTTTTCCGCGCCGTTCGCACGGACGCGGTCGAGCGGCTCTATCTCTATTCCGAACTCCGCATATTCCATGCCGAGCTCGCGAAGGTGTCCGTTGACCGACGCGGCGAGCGAGGCGGCGGCCTCTTTGCGCCGCGCGCGCAGCTCCATCGCGAGGCGCGAGGTTTCGCGGCGCAGCTCGGCGGCCTCTTTTTCGAGCGCTTCGAGCTCTTCGCGGCTTTTTTTGAGCCATTCGAGCTCTGCGGCGGCAGTTTTCGCGTATTCCATGACCGCCGCGGCGTCGGGCAGCGAGAGCGCCCTTTTGATTTTCCGCAGCGCGCCTATCTTTTTTTCGAGATTTTCTTTCGCCTCTTCGGCGTCCGCGCCGTCGGAGGCGCGGCATTCGGCGGCGAGCATCGACGAGAATTCCTGCGCGCCGGAGAGCATTTTTTCTATCGCTGGCCGCCATTTTTCGCCGTCGCGCCCTGCCGCGGCGTAGACGCTTTTCGCGGCGTTTTCTAGGCGGTCGAGCAGTCCGTGCTCCGGGTCGTTCATCTGCATCGAAGCTGCGCGCATCGCGCGGTTCGCGGCCTCTTCGGCGTCGATTTTCGCGAGCTCGGCTTCCCACTGCCTCTCGCTTTCCTCTTCGAGCCTGAGCGCGGAGACCTGCCGGATGACGGCCGGCGCGCCTTCGTAGCGTTTTTCGCTCTCGCGCCGTCTCTTTTTGAGCGCGACGATCTGCTTCTCCGCCGCGAGCGCGGCTGTGAAGGTCTCGTCGAGCTTTGCGAGCAGCGCGGAGGTCTGCGCCCCGCCGCACGAGTCGACCAGTTCGAGTTGGCGCGCCGGTTCGAGCAGGCTCAGCTGCGCGAACTGGCTCTGTATGACGATATTGCGCTCCATCGCCTTTATGAGCACGGTGAGCGGCGCGTTCTGCCCCTGGAGCATGCAGCGGCCTTTGCCGCTGCGCGCGAAGGTGCGGCGCGCTATCAGCGAGTTTTCCTGCGGCTGGTAACGTTCTTCGAGTCCCTCGACGGGCGCGGAGGTCAGCACGGCTTCGGCCTCGCACGAATCGTCGGCGCTGCGTATGTGGTTCGCCTTCTATTGCTGAATCAGCAAATAAATTATTAGATACATATGTTTTTGATGCTATTGATATGCCGTTAAATGTGGATAGCACGACAATTATTAACAAGATCAATAATTATTTATCTTATATGGGGAAAATTAAACATTTATATTTATTGGTTGATATGGGATCTTTAGAAGAAATATATCAAGGAATACAAATAAAAAATGTAGATATAGCCATGATAAACAATGTTAATACCAAACTTGCTTTAGAAATTGGCATGGGAATTAAACAACAACGCTCTATGCAAGACATTTTTGAAGACATCAACAAAAACAATCCTTATCATGTCCACCTTGAACTTCATCACCAAAAAGAACCAATTATTTTATGCAGTTGTGCTAGTGGCATTGGTGCTGCAGAAAAATTGAAAACAATTATTACCGATTCATTACCAAAAGGATTAAATATGAAAGTTTTGACATATGATTATCCATCGCTTATTCAAAATCATACTGATCGCCAATTTTTAGAAGATTACAATATCGTATGTGTTGTAGGAACATTAAACCCTAATATGAGTGATTTACCATTTATAGGAATCGAAGATTTTATTATTAATAGTGAACATGATAAATTAGAGCAGTATTT
>UQVV01000164.1 GCA_900544635.1 uncultured Cloacibacillus sp.
AACGGGTATACCCTTTATACCGGAGAAGATTGTGTCGTAGCGTCCAGGCCAGAGGTCATTGTATTCGAGCTGGTTGCCGAAGCGCGAGAACATGCCGATGCCCCACCACGAATTTTTTCCTGCCTTTGTCACATAGTACATATACGGGGCAACGGACATATCGTATTCATTTTCCCATAGCTGGTCGCTCAAAGCACCAGTGGTAAAATTCCTAACACCTTTGAAAAACACCTTCGTATCGGGATTAACCATGCTCGCGCCTATACTGAAATACGTGCCGTTCAGCTTAGTCATCTGTGCGGGGTTATATGCGAGTACAGAGGGGTCTTCCTCCGCGAACATGTAGTTCTCGCCCATCGCCGTTCCCGCGGCGCTCCATTCGTAGACGCCGAAGCCTTCCGCGAACGCGGCGGACGACGCGCAGGCCGTGAGTGCCGCGGCGGATAACAGCGCCAACAATTTCCTTCTGACGTTGACCAATTACAACAATCCTTCCCTAAGAAATTTTTATTTTGCTATGTGCCCGAAGTTCGGGTGTTTCTGCCCGAGGCTCGGGGTTATCACCGAAATTTCAATGCTCACGTCGCGGCCGCTCGCGTAGTACGAGGCGAAGTCCGCGAGCGTGCGCGACGCGAGGTAGCGCAGGAACGCGCGCGACAGCTCGTTCACCATGTCCGCGATGAAGCATTTTTTGCCGCGGCAGCCCTCGAACGAACATTCGTGCGATTCAAAGGGGCCGCCGAGAAGCTCGAATATCGGATAAAGCGGGGTCTCCGACGGCACGCAGTTGAGCTTGTAGCCGCCGCCTGGGCCGCGGACGGATTTGATGAGGCCGCCTTTGTTGAGACGCTGGAGCACCTTCGACAGGTGCGGCTCCGACGTGCCTATCGCCGCGGCGACCTGCTGCGTCGTCAGACAGCGGTCGGGCTCTTTCGCAAGCTCGCCGAGCGCGTGCAGTCCGAGCAGCAGCGGCTCAGGCAGATCTACAATTGGATTCAGCTTCCTCTCCTCCTCCGCAGAGTAATGGAATTGTGGATATTGTATTCCACCTTTATTTTGCGGTCAAGCGCCGCGATGAAAATTTTTCCGCGCGTATTCCCCGCGCGCAAAACGTGCGATAATATGAGGATACGTCCGCCGCGCGGACGAAAAGCTTATGGGAGGATTACGACAATGCCGTGGAGCAACATTCTCGAAGTCGTCATGCTGATATGCTTCGCCGCCGCGTGGCCCGCGTCGATTCACAAATCGTGGGCGAGCCGCACGAGGAAGGGAAAGAGCCTCGCCTTTATGATGATCGTCCTCGTCGGCTACATCGCCGGCATCGCGAAGGTGCTCGTGAGCCACACGGCCATCTACATGCTCATCCCCTACACGCTGAACACGACGCTCGTGCTCTGCGACCTCGCGCTCTATTACAGGAATTACAGGATAGACAGCGGGCTTCACGTGCCTTTTTAGCGCCGCGGCTTGCAAGCGCGGCGTTTAGCGCTATACTCTTATGCGACGACTGACGAAGGAAGGAAATTTCTATGGCAATTTGTTATTACAACGGTAAATACGCGCCGATAGCGGAATGCTCGCTGCCCGTGACGGATCTCGTCATACAGCGCGGCGTCGGCACGTTCGAATCGATAAGGGTATACGAGGGCAGGACCTTCGCGATGGCGCAGCACCTCGAGCGCCTCGCGGGCAGCACCGAGGGCGCGGGCATCAAGGCCGCCGAGATAATAGCGAAGCTCCCGGAGATTATCCGCGAAGGGCTCGCGAGACCCGAGGTCAAGGGCTTCGACGGGATAGTGAAGCCCTACATCACGGGCGGCGACGTGAACGACAACGGCACGTTCCCGCATCCGCGCTTCTTCGTCGTCTTCGACGAGAACATCCACAAGCCGACCGCGGACGAGATAAAGAACGGCATCGCGCTCGAGCCGAACCGCGTCGCGCGCCCCTACCCGCTCATTAAGAGCACGAACTATCTTTTCGGCTTCATCCCGCTCGCCAAGACGTCGAAGACGAATTTCGAATCGCTCTACATTACGCCCGAGGGCGAGATAACCGAGGCGATGAGCAGCAACTTCTTCCTCTGCAAAGACGGCAAGATCATCACCGCGCCGGTGGGCCGCGTCCTGAAGGGCGTGACGCGCGACATCATCCTCACGCTCGCGCGCGAAAACGGCTTCACCGTCGAGGAGCGCTGCCCGCGCGAGGAGGAGCTCGCGCAGGCCGACGAAGCCTTCATCACCGGCTCCGTCAAGGAAATCCTCCCCGTCGTGCGCGTCGGCTCGCAGAAGATAGGCTCAGGCCGCCCCGGCCCCGCCGTCCAGAGGCTCCAGCACATCTTCCTCCAGAACATGCCGAAGTGGCTGGATAAGTAACGAAGGCCGAAACCTCAGAACAGACTCAACGATAAGAAAAAGGGCCGCAGACGCGGCCCTTTTTGCTGTCTTTGCGCCAGTTTTCTGAGTTTGTCCCATGCATCAATTATCTGCAAGCCGCGAGCACGCTTCGACGACGTGCTTCGCGAGGACGGCGGTCGTCACCTTGCCGATGCCGCCGGGGACGGGCGTGACGGCCCGCGCCGTCTCCGAGGCGGCTTCGTAGTCCACGTCGCCGCACATTTTGCCGTTTTCGTCGAAGTTTATGCCGATGTCTACGATTACCTGCCCCGGCGAGAGATATTCGCGGCCGATCATCTTCCCGTGGCCGATGGCGACGACGAGTATCTCGGCTTCGCGGCAGAGCGCGGCGAGGTTTTTCGTCTTCGTGTGGCAGACGGTGACGGTGGCGTCGCGCTCGAGCAGCATCATCGCGACGGGCTTGCCGACGACGAAGCTGCGGCCGACGACGACGGCGCGCTTCCCCGCCAGCTCCACGCCGTAGTGGTCGAGCATGTCGATGCAGGCCTCCGCGGTGCAGGGAGCGAAGCCGACCTTCTTGCAGGAGTAGAGCCCCGCCATCGAGTATTCCGTGATGCCGTCGACGTCCTTTTCAGGCGCGAGCGCGCGGCAGACGGCGCGGTCGTCGATGTGCGGCGGCAGCGGACGCAGTATTAGGACTCCGTGAACTGACGAATCCTCGTTGAGTTTACGGACGCAGCCGAGAAGCTCCGCCTGCGGCACATCTTCCGCAAAGTGCATGAGCCGCACCTCGACGCCCGCGGCCTCGCAGCATTTCGCCGCGTTGCGCTCGTAGGCCATGTCGTCGCCGTTGTCGCCGACGCGCACTATCGCGAGCGCCGGAGCCGCGCCGCGCGCGCGCAGCGCCTCCGCGCGGCTTTTGAGATGTTCGTTCAGCTTATCTATGACGGGCTTTCCCTTCATTATTGTCTCGGCCATTTTATTCACGTCTTTCGTAGAATATCGCGCGCCCGCGCGACGGCGGCGGGCGCGGAGCAGAACTATTTTAGCATAAGGCGGCGCCGGCGGGCGGCGGCGCGTGTATCGTCAGCATAGATATATTTACTTGAAAAGAGTATAATTACTGAGGAATCGAACTGGGGAGGATGAAAAATGTCTCACAACCACACTCACGGTTCGCCGTACACAAGGCTGATGGAAAGGCTGAACCGTTTCCCGCAGGGAGCGCCGGAGTCGAAGCTCCTCTACGACATACTCAAGATACTGATGACCGAAAAGGAAGCGGGGCTGATGGCGCAGCTCCCGATAAAGCCCTTCGACGTACACAAGGCGGCGCAGGTCTGGCAGATGCCGGAGCACGAGGCGCAGAAGATGCTCGACGGCCTCGCGAGCAAGGCGCTCATCGTCGACATAGAGCAGAACGGACAGCAGATATACGCCGTGCCGCCGCCGATGGCGGGATTTTTCGAATTCTCGCTGATGCGCGTGCGCCACGACATTGACCAGAAGACGCTGAGCGAGCTCTTCTACCAGTACATAACGGTCGAGGAGGACTTCATGCGCGACCTCGTCTGCGGCGGCGACATCCAAATGGGGCGCATCTTCCCGCAGGAGCCGCAGATACCCGACGAATATATGCTCCAGGTGCTCGACTACGAGCGCGCGACGAACGTCATAGACACCGCCTCGCACATAGGCATCAGCATGTGCTACTGCCGCCACAAGGCTATGCACGAGGGGCACGCCTGCGACGCGCCGATGGACATCTGCATGACCTTCAACACCACCGCCGCGACGCTCATCAAGTACGGACACGCCCGTCAGGTCGACGCGGCCGAGTGCCGCGACCTATTGGCGCAGGCCTACGACTATAACCTCGTGCAGTTCGGCGAGAACGTCCGCCGCCGTGTGAACTTCATCTGCAACTGCTGCTCCTGCTGCTGCGAGGCGATGCTCGCGATAAAGCGCTTCGGCGTCGCGCAGACTATATGCTCGAACTTCATATCGAGGATAAACGCGGAAAAGTGCGTCGGCTGCGGCAAATGCATGAAGATATGCCCCGTCAACGCGATTGAGATGATTGAAGAGAACGGGCGCAAAAAGGCGCGCGTCGTCCCCGAGCGCTGCATCGGCTGCGGCGTCTGCGTCAAGAACTGCCCTACGCACGCGCTGATGCTCGAGCCGCGCCCGAACAGGATGATAACGCCGCTCGACACGACGCATAAAGTAGTCGCGATGGCGACCGAGCGCGGCAAGCTGCAGGAGCTCATCTTCGACAACAAGGTGCTCTTCAGCCACCGCCTGCTCGCCGGCGTCCTCGGCGCGATACTCAAGCTCCCGGGCCTCCAGCGCTCCTTCGCCCAAGCGCAGCTCAAGTCGAGATATCTCGAAAAGCTGATAAGCAAGGCGGCGGGGGAATAACCGCGCATATAGACAACGCAGAACGCGAAGATACCAAAAGACGGAAGGGCCGCGGCCCTTCCGTCTTTTCTTTTACATCATTTTTTAAAAGCTCT
>UQVV01000165.1 GCA_900544635.1 uncultured Cloacibacillus sp.
CAGGAGCCGCGGGAGCGCTCTGCTGCGGCTTGTGCATGCCGTCGATCGCTCCGCAGACGTGCTTCATTCCCATCATGACGAGCATGAGCCCGATGATGACAATGAAGACGATGCTGAAGGCGATGAACGACATGATGAGGCCGCCGGGCACTCCGACGAAGAATGAGCTGATGGAACCGTTCATAGCTTCTCAGCCTCCCGCCTTAGTTGGGCATGATGCCGTGTTTGCGCTTCGGGCGAAGTTCGCTCTTGCTTTCCGTCATTACAAGGGCCTGGTAGAGGGCCGGGCGCGTCTCTTCGGGAAGGATGACGCGGTCGACGAATCCGCGCTGCGCCGCGCGATACGGGTTGGCGAAGGATTCTTTGTATTCCTCTATCTTTTCGGCGCGCTTCGCGGCCTTGTCCTCAGCGGCTTCGATTTCCTTGCGGAAGATGATGTTCGCCGCGCCTTCGGCTCCCATGACGGCTATCTGGGCCTGCGGCCACGCAAGCACGACGTCGGCGCCGAGGTCTTTGCTGCACATGCCGAGGTAGGATCCGCCGTAGGCTTTGCGCATGACGATGGTGATCTTCGGAGCGGTCGCTTCGCTGTAGGCGTAGAGGAGCTTCGCGCCGTGACGGATGATTCCGCCCATTTCCTGATTGAGTCCGGGGAGGTATCCGGGGACGTCTTCAAAGGTGACGATAGGAATGTTGAAGGAGTCGCAGATGCGGATGTGGCGGCTCGCTTTGTCCGAGGCGTCGATGTCGAGGCATCCGGCCATGAACTTCGCCTGGTTGGCGATGATTCCGATGACGCGGCCGCCGACTCTCGCGAAGCCGGTGACTATGTTCTTGGCGTAGAGCTCCTGGACTTCGCAGAAGTCGCCGTTGTCGACTACCTTTTTGATGACGTCGCGGACGTCGTAGCCGCGGTTCGGGTTGGTCGGGACGATTTCGCGCAGGCCCATGTCCATGCGGTTGACGTCGTCGCCGGTCTCCTCGAACGGAGGCTCTTCCATGTTGTTGCTGGGCAGGTAGCTCATGACCTTGCGGACCTGGGCGTAGCACTCGGCTTCGGTCTTCGCGAAGAAGTGCGCGCAGCCGGAGTGCGAGTTGTGAGCCATCGCTCCGCCTATCTGCTCGGAGGTTACGTCTTCGCCGGTGACGGACTTGATGACCGCCGGGCCGGTGATGTGCATGATTCCGATCTTATCGACCATAAAGATAAAGTCTGTGAGCGCCGGGCTGTAGACCGCACCGCCCGCGCAGGGGCCCGCGATTATCGAGAACTGCGGGATTACGCCGCTCGCCTTGACGTTGCGGAAGAATATTTTTCCGTAGCCGGAGAGCGCGTCGACGGCTTCCTGGATACGGGCTCCGCCGGAATCGTTGATTCCGATGCAGGGAGCGCCGTTCGTGAGCGCGAGGTCGAGGACCTTGCATATCTTCTGGGCGTGCATCTCGCCGAGCGAGCCGCCCATGACGGTGAAGTCCTGGCTGAATACGTAGACGATGCGTCCGTCTATCGTACCGTAGCCCGTCACGACGCCGTCGCCGAGGAACGTCGTCTTGTCAAGTCCGAAGTTGGTGCAGCGGTGTTCGACGAATTCGTCTATTTCCACGAAGCTGCCGGGGTCAAGAACTGCGTTGATGCGCTCGCGCGCGGTCATCTTGCCTTTGTCGTGCTGCTTGGCGATGGCCTTTTCGCCTCCGCCGGCAGCGGCTTTCTCACGCTTTGCGATGAGAGAGGCGCACAGTTCGTCAATCGTTTTTTCCGCCATTACCTCTTACCTCCTCATTGTCTGTTAAGCGGAGCGCCGCCCGTCCTTCCGTGACGTTCGCCGTTGCCGGGACCGCCGGGCGGCCCTCCGCGTACAGTTCCGTTGTGGTGCATGGCCCCGCGCCGGAGGGCGCGGAGCCTTTCCGCTTGATTAGTCGCGCTGGCAGAGCTCGAGGAGCACGCCGCCGGTCGCCTTCGGGTGGAGGAAGGCGATCTTCGCGCCGCCCGCGCCGATACGCGGCTTTTCGTCGATGAGGCGCACGCCCTTCTCTTTGAGTTCGGCGAGCGCGGCTTCGATGTCGGCGACTCTGATGGCGATGTGCTGGATGCCCTGTCCGTTCTTCGCGATGAATTTGCTGACGGGGCTGTCCTCGCTCGTGCCTTCAAGAAGCTCTATCTCGGAGTCGTCGATGGGCAGGAAGGCCGTCTTGACCTTCTGCTCGGCGACTTCTTCGACGCCGTGGCATTTCACGCCGAGGGCGCCTTCCCAGAACTTCATGGCTTCGTCGATGCTGTTTACGGCTATTCCGATGTGGTCGATGATTTTGGTTTCCATAATTTTACGCCTCTTTCGCTCTCTTCTCGGCTACCGCCTTTTCGAGCCACTCGATGGTCTCGGAGGTCGGGGTTCCGGGTCCGAAGATCGCGCCCGCGCCGTATCCGAGCAGTGTCGGATAGTCGGTCTCGGGGATGACTCCGCCGCCGAATACGATGATGTCGCTGGCGTTCTTCTCTTTGAGAAGGTTGATTATCGTCTTGAAGCAGTAGTCGTGAGCGCCGGAGAGGATGCTGATGCCGATGGCGTCGGCGTCTTCCTGGATGGCGGTGGCGACTATCTGTTCCGGCGTCTGGCGGAGGCCGGTGTATATGACTTCCATGCCGGCGTCTCTGAAGGCTCTCGCGATGACCTTCGCGCCGCGGTCGTGTCCGTCAAGGCCTGGTTTCGCAACAACTACGCGAATTTTACGATCCATTTTTCTTCCTCCTTAAAAGCTTTCGCGATTCTAAAGAACCACGTTCTCTTTGTACTCGCCGAAGACTTCGCGGAGTACGCCGCAGATTTCGCCTTCCGTGGCGTAGGCGTGGACTGCGTCGAGGATGAGCGGCATGAGGTTCGCGTCGCCCTTCGCGCCTTCGCGCACCGCGTCGAGGGTGGTCTTGACTCTGACGTTGTCGCGTTTTTCTTTCATTTCGCGAAGTTTCTTGATCTGGTTCTCACCGACGCTCGCGTCGACCTTGAGGAGCTTGCGCTCGGTCATGTCTTCGTCGATGTGGAACTTGTTGACGCCGACGATGATGCGGTCGCCGGACTCTATCGACTTCTGGTAGTCGTAGGCGGCGTCCTGGATGTGCTTCTGCGGATAGCCCTTTTCGATTGCGGTCATCATTCCGCCGAGGTCGTCGATTTCCTTGATGTAGGCGAGGGCGCCTTCCTCGATTTCCTTCGTGAGGGCTTCGATCGCGTAGCTTCCCGCGAGCGGGTCGACGACGTTGGTGATGCCGGACTCGTAGGCGACTATCTGCTGCGTGCGGAGCGCGATGCGGACGCTCTTGTCCGTCGGAAGCGCGAGGGCTTCGTCAAGGCTGTTGGTGTGGAGCGACTGCGTGCCGCCGCAGACCGCGGCCATCGTCTGGATGGCGACGCGGACGATGTTGTTCTCCGCCTGCTGCGCGGTGAGCGTGCAGCCCGCCGTCTGGGTGTGGAAGCGGAGCATCTGCGCGCTCGGGTTGGTGACGCCGAAGCGCTCCTTCATTATGCGCGCCCAGATCTTGCGCGCGGCGCGGAACTTCGCGACCTCTTCGAGGAAGTCGTTGTGCGCGTTGAAGAAGAACGAGAGGCGTTTGCCGAATACGTTCGGATCCTGTCCGGCCTTGATGGCGGCTTCGATGTAGGCGATGCCGTCGGCGAGGGTGAAGGCGACTTCCTGAATGGCGGTCGAGCCAGCCTCGCGGATGTGGTAGCCGGAGATGGAGATGGTGTTCCATTTCGGGATGTTGCGCGAGCAGAAATCAAAGATGTCCGTGATGAGACGCATCGACGGCTTGGGCGGGAAGATGTAGGTTCCGCGCGCGATGTATTCCTTGAGGATGTCGTTCTGGATGGTTCCCGCGAGGGCGTTCATCGGGACGCCCTGCTTCTCCGCGACGGCGATGTACATCGAAAGAAGTATCGACGCCGGGGCGTTGATGGTCATCGAGGTCGAGACTTTATCGAGAGGAATGCCGCCGAAGAGTATCTCGGCGTCGGCAAGGCTGTCTATCGCGACGCCGACCTTGCCGCACTCGCCGACCGCCATCGGGTCGTCGGAGTCGTAGCCTATCTGGGTCGGAAGGTCGAACGCGACAGAAAGTCCCGTCGTACCCTGGCTCAGCAGGTAGCGGTAACGCTTGTTGGAATCCTCGGCGGTCGCGAAGCCCGCGTACTGGCGCATCGTCCAGAAGCGCCCTCTGTACATCGTGGGCTGCACGCCGCGCGTGTAGGGGAATACGCCGGGGAATCCGAGATCCTTGGCGTAGTCCACGCCGTTCACGTCTTCGGGAGTGTACGTCCTCTTGAGGGGGATGCCTCCGCCGGTCGTGAAGTTAGCCTTTCTTTCGGGGCCTTTGGTCAGCGCCTTTTCGACCGCCGCTTCGTAGGCTTTCTTTCCTTCTGCTACTTCCTGGAGCTGTGTTGGTTCGAACAATTACTCCGCCTCCTTGCGAAACATATCGGGCCATTGTTGGGAATGACCGTCAGCACACGTGAATATGCAAAATTACCACACGCCGCTATTATTGCCCAACTTTCTACAAATTGCAACATTTGAGCGATAATTTCAGACAAGTCAGTTCATTCTTTTTTAAAGAAAAAGCGAAGCGCGCCCCGCGGCGCGGAAATGCGGCGAATCGCGCGGAGACGGCGCGCAAATTTAAGCCGTTGCTATATAATAGCGGCAAATACTTAAACCACTGGAGGCTGCCGGAATGATGCAGAACGCCATAAAAATCACCGATTCGATATACTGGATAGGAGGCAACGACCGCGAGACCGACCTTTTCGAGGGACTTTGGACGCTTCCGCGCGGCGTCGCCTACAACGCTTATTTCATCAACGACGAGAAGACC
>UQVV01000166.1 GCA_900544635.1 uncultured Cloacibacillus sp.
CGCGGCGAACTGCACGGAGAGGCCGCCGGTCATTTCGGGCCGCTTGAAGCGTTCTTTGCGCGCCGCGTCTTTGCCGTTTCCGCGCTGCGCCGCGTCGCGGCGTCCCTTTTCGCGGTCCATCTCGAACTGCACGTCCTCGCGTATCGAGTAGCCGCTCGGCTGGTCGCCGTAGGCCTTCGCGAGAAGCCCGGAGACGAGCACGGGCGCTTCCTCGCGCGACAGGAGCTCGCGCGCCCATTCCTCGAATTCGTCGGATTCCAGCGCGTGCTCGATGATGTTGTTTTCGAAGCGGATGCGCGACTGCCCTTCTATTTCCGCCGCGTCCGGGGCCGGTATCCATTCGAGCGTCAGCTTCGAATGCGACTGGTGCAGCATGAATTTGAACTGACGCGCCTCGCGCGCGGTGAGCAGTATCAGGTTGCTGCCCTCGTGGCCCGCGCGGCCCGTGCGTCCGCTGCGGTGGACGAAGGCTTCGAGGTTCTGCGGCAGTCCGTACTGTATGACGTGGCTGACGGCGTCTATGTCGAGGCCGCGGGCCGCGACGTCGGTCGCGACGAGTATGGAGACGCGGCCGCCGCGCAGCGCCGAGAGCGCGTTGTTGCGCTCGCGCTGGCTCATGTCGCCGTGTATCGCGGTGGCGCGGAAGCCTATGTCGCAGAGGCGGTCGGCTATGTCCTGCGTTTCGGCGCGCGTTCCGCAGAAGAGCAGAGATTTGCTCGGGTTCTCCCATATCAGGACGTTGACGAGACCTTCGAAGCGTTTGCGCGACGGGATGATGTAGGCCTTCTGCGTGATGTCGCTGTGCGAGGCTACGTCGGAGACGAGCGAGATTTTCTTCGGCGCGTCGAGGTAGAGCTTCGTCAGCGAGAGCACCTCTGGCGGCATGGTTGCGGAGAAGAGCCACGTGCGCTCGACGTGGTCCATCGCCTGGAGTATCGCCTCCATCTCGTCGTGGAAGCCCATGTCGAGCATGTGGTCGCCCTCGTCGAGCACTACGCTCGTGATGTCGTCGGTCTTGAGCGTGCCGCGGCGCAGGTGGTCGAGGATTCGCCCCGGCGTGCCGACTACGACGGAGGCTCCGTCGCGCAGCGAGCGTATCTGCCGCTCCATGTCGAGGCCGCCGACAAGCGTCGCAACACGGACGCCCATGTCCGCGCCGAGCCAGGCGAATTCGCGCGCCGTCTGCTGCGCAAGCTCGCGCGTCGGCGAGAGGACGATTATGCGCGGCGTGCGCGCGCCCGGCTCCATCTCGTTGAGCAGAGGCAGCGCGAAGGCGAGCGTCTTTCCGCTGCCGGTGCGCGCCTGCACTATGAGGTCGTCGCCGGCGAGGCTCTCGTCGCGCAGCACGGCGGTCTGCACCGGCATCGGGTGCTCGAAGCCCTTGCGCTCCAGCGCGCGCAGCAGCTCCGGCCTTAGGTTGAAATCTGTGAATCTTTCCTGAATTTCCTGCATTAAAAAATTTTACCTCCTGAAAATATACGGACACGCGCGGGCCGGGCGGCGCGCTCGTGCGCTCCGCAGCGCGGCAGTATCACGCTGTCCCCTATGCATCCGGCACAAACATTCCCGTGCCGCGAAAATCTATCAAATCGATGAGAAGAAACGAGAAATTTCGTTCGCAGGCGATACGCGGTGCAAAGAACCTTCATGCGGTGCGCGGCCTTTTTATCGGGCCGCCCGTCCGAAGACGGCTAAACTTCATTATATGTTCGCCGCCGTTCCTCTGTCAACACGCGCGCACTTGCGCTTTCGCGCCGCCGCGCTATCATTGATACAGAATACCAAACGAAGGGAGAACGAAAAAATGGATTTTCTCGAACTTGCGAAGGAACGTTACTCTGTAAGAAAATTTTCCGACAAGAAGGTCGAGCGCGAAAAGCTCGACGCGATACTCGAAGCGGGGCGCTGCGCGCCGACCGCGGTGAACTACCAGCCGCAGCGCGTGCTCGTGCTCGAAAGCCCCGAGGCGCTTGAAAAGCTCAAGGGCTGCACGCCCTACCACTTTCACGCGCCGCTCGCGCTGCTCGTCTGCTACGACCGCGAGGCGAGCTGGAAGCGCTCGTTCGACAACTGCGACATGGGCGCGGTGGACGCGGCCATCGTCACTACGCAGATGATGCTCGAAGCCGCGGCGCTCGGCCTCGGCACGACGTGGGTCGGCTACTTCGACCCCGCGGAGGTGCGCAAAGCCTACGAGCTGCCCGACTATCTCATCCCCGTCGCGATACTGCCCGTCGGCTATCCCGCTGCGGACGCCGCGCCCGCGCCGTTCCACGAGAAGCGGCTCGCGCGCGAAGAGACGGTGTTCTTCGACAGCTTCGACGGCGTGAAGCCCGGCAATCGCGAGGCCGGCGCACACTAACACGATGAAGATAATCATATTCGACGGCGGCCCGCGCAAGGGCTGGAACACGGCGCGGATGTGCGAAAGCTTCGCCGCGGGCGCGGCGGAGGCTGGAGCGGAGGTCGAGACGGTACGGCTTTACGACCTCGACTTCAAGGGCTGCCGCAGCTGCTTCGCATGTAAGGTCAAGGGCGGCGCGTCGTACGGCAGATGCGCGCAGCGCGACGGCGCGAGCGGGCTGCTCGAACGCGCGGCGCAGGCCGACGGCCTCGTCTTCGCCTCGCCGGTGTATCTGTGGACGGTGACGCCGCAGCTCCACGCGCTGATAGAACGGCTGATATTCCCGCTCGTCAGCTACGCGAAGGAAGAGCCGGCTCTCGCGTCGAAACGCATCGAGACCGCGATGATATATACGATGAACGTCAAAGAGCCGCAGTTCCGCGAGACATACATAAACGGCGGAAAAGGGCCGCTCGGCGCATTCGAGAGCTTCGTCGGCCGCGTATTCGCGAAGCCGGAGCGCGTCTGCGCCTTCAACACATATCAGTTCACGGACTACGCGAAATACGACGCGGACAAATGGGACGAAGCGGAAAAGAAAAAATGGCGGGACGAAGAATTTCCGAAGGAGCTGGCGGCCGCGCGCGAGGCGGGGCGGCGCATGGCGGAAAAGATAAAGGCGAAGGGCTAGCCGCACGCGCGGAGGGCGCGACGTTTTTCGAGCGCGTCTACGAAATCGTGCGCGCGATACCGCGAGGCCGCGTCGTCAGCTACGGGCAGATAGCCTATATGCTCGGCGCTCCGCGCGCGGCGCGCCAGGTCGGCTGGGCGATGCGCCGCTGCCCCGACGATCTGCCGTGGCAGCGCGTCGTGATGAGCGACGGCTCGATAGCGGGCGGCGGCTACTCGGAGCTGCGCCGTGCGAAGCTTATAGCCGAAGGCGTGCCGTTCACCGACGACGGGCGCGTCGACATGCGCGCCTGCCGCTGGAACGGACGCGCCCAAACGCGCGCGGATTCCGGCGATTGACGGCGGCGGCGGTAATTTTATAAAAATTCCTGCTTGATAACCGAACTCCGCGGAATTATAATGCGCGCCATAAACGGGACGGCAGCCACAACGCCCTCCCGTTTTTAATTTTTCTGCGGGAAGATGATGCACTCATGGAAAGACACATAACCACACTGCGGGGCGAAGCGGCGCTCGCCGCGGCGGTCTTCGTCAACAGCTTCGGCGTCGTGCTGATGCTCTACTCCGGCGCTGGAATCTCCGCGATTTCGAGCGTGCCGTATGCATTTTCTGAGAGCTTCCCCGCGCTGTCGCTCGGCATGTGGACCTTCGCCTTCCAGTCGCTGCTAGTCGCTAGCCTGATGTTTCTGCGCGGGCGCTTCGTCGCGGAATATATCTTCAGCTTCGCCGTCGGCTTCGCTTTCGGCGCGGCGATGGATTTTCACGAAAGCTGGATAGCGATGCTGCCCGGCGGGCTCGTCTGGCGCGTGCTCTACTTCCTAGTCAGCTGGTTCATCATCTGCTTCGGCATCGCGCTCTCGAACCGCTGCAAAATGCCGATAATCCCCACGGACCTCTTCCCGCGCGAACTCGCCAGCATCACGGGCCTGTCGTACCCGAAGATAAAAATTTCGTTCGACGTGATATGTCTCGCGGTGACCGCGGCGCTGACCTTCTGCTTCCTCGGCGAGGTGCGCGGCCTCGGCGCCGGGACGGTCGCCGCAGCTTTCACGATGGGCAAGGGCGTCGGCGTCATCGGCGAGTGGATGGACGGGCGCGTGCGTTTCGTCTCCGTGCTCAGCGGACGCGGCGCGGCGCACGCGGCGAGATAAAAATTTTTGCATCGCCGCTATAAATGCGCAAAGCGCGCCGCTTTTATAAGGCGTTTGCAATTTTTCGCTTGTTATATAAAGTCTTGAATCCAAGTTATATTTCAAAAAAATAATTTATCCGACATTTGACAGCCGGAACGCCGGATGATAACATGTCGCCATCTTGCGGGAACGGAGGAAACGTTATGTTAAGAAGCATCACCAACAATAACATAATAATTATAATTATTAACGCGGCTCCTTCTCGTAGGAACGGCGTTTAGCGCCGTTTGAGCAGACGAGTAAGGGGCCCTTTCAAGACGAAAGGGCCCCTTTTTTAGTGCAAAAATTTTTTACCACGGATTTATGCAAGGAGGAACCACAGATGAACAAGACACTTGAAGTAAGATGGCACGGACGCGGCGGACAGGGAGCGAAGAGCGCTTCCGCTATACTCGCCGAGGTTCTTTTCGAGGAAGGCAAGCACGTCCAGGCTTTCCCGGAATACGGCGCGGAGCGCCAGGGCGCGCCGATACGCGCCTACAACAGAGTCTCGGATTCCCCGATACGCCGCCGCTGCAGCGTGCAGAACCCCAATATAGTCGTCGTCGTCGACCCGACGATGGTCGAGAGCGCCAACCCGACCGAGGGCACGACGGAGGACGCCGTGTATCTCGTCAACAGCGCGGAGAACGCT
>UQVV01000167.1 GCA_900544635.1 uncultured Cloacibacillus sp.
GGCGTCGTTGGCCGAATTGCTTGATGCGCAGACGCTGGTGCGGAACTTGTCGAGCTTTGGGAAAGCTCCGTGCGCGCGACGCACGGCTTCCTCGCCGATGGCGGCGTCGAATTTTACAAGCCCTACGTCGTCGAGGCGGTAAAGAGCCTGCCGCTCGTGATGACCGCGCGCGCGGACGGCAAGGCCGCGGCCTTCATGGGAATCACCGGCGCGCACCTCGACGCGCTTTTCGCCGCGCCGGAATACTTCGGCCGAGGCGCGGGCGCGGCGCTGATGCGCGAAGCCCTAGCGCGCGGCGTCCGCTCCGTCGACGTCAACGAACAAAACCCGCGCGCCCGCTGCTTCTACGAAAAACACGGTTTCCAGATCGTCAGCCGCCGCAAAACCGACGACTGCGGCAAGCCCTACCCGATACTGCGGATGGAGCTGCCGGAGGGAAAGGACTGACAACGGCAAACGAACAACCCCCGCGCGTTTCTAACGCGGGGGGGATGCGTCTTATTTCTCCGGTTTATTTCACGCTATATCAGGAACTGGAACAGATCCGGTTTGTCGTTGAGGTATTCGTAGACGATGTTGTGTTCCTTCATGCGTTTGATGAGGGGGGCGTAGTCGCTGGCGCGCTGGAGTTCTATGCCTACCACCGCGGGGCCGCGTTCGCGCGAGTTTTTCTTTGAGTATTCGAAGAAGGTTATGTCGTCGTCGGGGCCGAGGACGCGTTCGAGGAATTCGCGGAGGGCTCCGGCGCGCTGCGGGAAACGGACGATGAAGTAGTGCTGGAGCCCTTCGTGGAGCTGCGAGCGCTCTTTTATCTCTTCCATGCGCGTTATGTCGTTGTTGCTGCCGCTTATGACGCAGACGACGTTTTTGCCGCGGATTTCGTCTTTGATGTTTTCGAGCGCGGCTACGGAGACGGCGCCCGCAGGCTCGACTACCATCGCGCTTTCGTTGTAGAGGCGCAGGATGGTGGTGCATATCTGGCCTTCGGGGACGGCGACGAGTTTGTCGACGACTTCGCGGCAGATGTCGAAGGTTACGTCGCCGACTTTGCGGACGGCGATGCCGTCGGCGAAGTTGTCTATTTCGGGCAGCGCGACAGGTTCGCCTTTGTCGAAGGCGGCGCGCATGGAGGCCGCGCCTGAGGCTTCTACGCCGACTACGCAGGTTTCGGGGCTGAGGCTTTTGAATACGCTGCCGACGCCGGACATGAGGCCGCCGCCGCCGATGGGGAGCAGGACGTAGTGGAAGTCGCAGCAGGCTTCGTTGAGTATGTCGAGGCCGAGGGTGGCCTGTCCTTCGATTATCTGCGGGTCGTTGAAGGGGTGGATGAAGGTCCCGTCGTGTTCGCGGCACCACGCGAGCGCTTCGGCGCATGAGTCGTCGTAGGTGTCTCCCGTGAGGACTATGTTGACGTTGTCTTTGCCGAACATTTTGACCTGGTGGATTTTCTGGTTCGGCGTGGGCTTGGGCATGAATATGGTGCCCATTATGCCGAGTTTGCTGCAGGCGAGCGCGACGCCCTGCGCGTGGTTGCCCGCGGAGGCGCAGACTACGCCGCGCGCGAGCTCTTCGGGCGAGAGGCTTGCGATTTTGTTGTACGCGCCGCGGATTTTGTAGGAGCGCACTATCTGCATGTCTTCGCGCTTGAGCCAGACGTTTGCGGCGTAGCGCTCGGAGAGCTGTGCGTTGAGAGTGAGCGGCGTGTTGACGACGACGCCGCTGATGCGCTGCTTGGCTTTCTGGATGTCGTGAAGCTGCGGACGATAGTCGGACATTGCTGAGCGCCTACAGTTTGACGTTGATTATCGCCGTTACGCCGACGCCTTTGACGCGGCGGAACTGTTTGAGCGGATTGAGTGAGTCTATCGGGATCAGCGCGGTGGCGCGGACGCTGCTGAATTCGCCCTCGAGCTGCGCTACGGCCTGCGTGCGGTCTATCGCGCTCTGCGTGTTGGCGCCGACCTGCGCCGCGCCGATGCGTGCGCCGTCGCCTATGGAGACTATCGGCACGACTTTGGTGTATCCGTCGTAGGCGACGCCTTTGTTGAAGGTTATGGTATTGATGAAATCGTTCATCTGGGGCGATATGGCGGTGACGAGCCAGCCGCCAGCCACGCCTATCGCGCCTTTTTTGAGTATGTCGCCGAGGTCTAGAGCGCGCGCCGCAGGCACGGCGAAGGCGAATGCGGCGCATATTACGAGGGCCGCGGCCGCGTTTTTAATGTTTCTTTTCATTTTATAACACTGTCCTTTCTTCCGTTTTTTGAGCGGAGCCGGAAGCGTTTACCGCCCCCGGCTCCATTCATGAATTATACACTAAATAGCGTCCGCCCGCCCGTTCCGCCGCCGCGCGGCAGCAAAAAGGGCGGCCCGCAGGCCGCCCGCACATGGAGGGGAGTATCCCCGCTTTAGGAGGAAATGCACGCCGTCCGCGGCGATGGATGTCTTTCGTTATTTTGTGTGCGACGCTTTCTGAAGTTCTCTTATCGTCTCTTTGTTCTGCGCGTTTTCTTTTTTGAGCTGCGAGATGGTTTGGCGCATGGCGGCGAGCTCGCGCTGCACGTCGGTCATGTCGCGCACGAGCGAGGCCCGGCGCTGGCCGCCGCGTCCGACCGCGACGCTGATTCCCGCGCGCGCCATGAGGTCGCCGCCGGTGTTGAGCGCGAGGCCGGTGTTGACGAGCAGGTTTTCGCGCACGTAGTGGAATACGCCGACGGCTGCGGAATATTCGCCGCGGTACGCGCCGAAGCCGGCGCTGAGCGTCGTAGGCTCGTAGGGGTTGTATGGCACGGGGTGCAGCGCGGAGAGGGCGGCGGCGTGCGCGCCTATCATTTTCGCGCGTTCGTCTATTTTGTCCATTCTGCGGTAGGCGTCCCAGAGCTGACCGCCGGTCACGGCGTCGCTGCTGCCTTGGTACACGCGCCCGTCGGCGAGGCCCGTCATGCGCGTGCCGCCCATGTCTATGCCGTTTCCGCCGATGAGGACGTTTCCGGCCTTTACGCTCGCAAACTCGGGATTGTCTACGACGCCGACTTTATAGACGCCCGTATTCGCGTCGGGCGCTATGCTTATGTTTTTGCCTTCGTCCACCGCGATTACGTCTCCGTCGCGGACGGCCGTCTCTTTGCCGTTGACGCGGAGTTTCCATTCGCTCTTTTTCGCGTTTTTCGCCAAATTTACAGTTTGGTCTATGGCCTCCTGCACGCTGCCGGCCTCTTTGCCGTCGACCGTGAAGGAGCCAGTCACTCCGCCGCCCGCGCCTACGCTGAATGAGCCGCCGAGAGACTTGGCGACGGAGTTGCCGAGCGTCCACAGCTGCCCGCCGTTGACGGCGTCGCGCCCGTACTGAACGATTTTGCCGTCCGCCACGTTGGTGAGCCTGACCGCCTCCCCCTCCTGCGCCGAGGTCAGCGTCACGCTGTTTTTGTCCTTGCCGTCGTACTTGACGTTGAGCCGGTCATCTGCCGCCTGCTGCTTGGCGACGGTTTCGATTTTATAATTCAGCACATTTTCAAGTCTGTTAAGTTGTCCGTAGTTCGCAGCGTCGTAATATGAATAGCCTTCGGCGACGTTGGCGAGCTGCACGGGCTTGCCCCTTGTCCCGAATGTGACGGAGGTTTTGTCCTTGCCGTCGTACTTGACCGCCATATCGTCCAGCGCCTTGATTTTGCCGCCGTTTTCTTTCTTCGCGGCTTCCACCGACCGCGACATCGAGTTTTCCAGAGCCTTGAGCTGCGCGACGTTCGCCGCGTCGCCGTCCATTATGCCTGCCGCTACGTTGGAAATCTGCCTGGAACTGCTGCCGTCTCCTATCGAGACGACGCCCATCCCGCCGCGCACGGTGGCGTTCACCGCGTTTCGTTCTTCGACGGTCGCGCCTGATGAGGAGTAGACGCGCGCTCCGCCGCTCTCCAGCGAGGTCCGCCTGTCCGCCACGGCTCCCCATCCGACCGCGACTCCGCCCGACACGGTGGACGACGAAGCGTCGCCGACCGCCACAGTATAGGGCTGCTTCGCGTCCGCATAGTATCCGACTGCGACCGAGCCTTCGCCGCCCTTAGAGAAGGCTCCGAGAACCGCGGCGCGTCCTACGCTCGCCTGCGCCCCGACGCCGGCTACGACGTTCTCCGGGCCTTCCGATACAGGAGCGTAAGCGCCTCCGGAGTTTGCCTGCCGATGGCTATCGAGGACATCTCGCCGCTTCCTTTTATCACCCCGCCGCCCACCATGTAGTTAGCCTCCGCCGAAGCGGAGCTCAGGAAGAGCGCGCAGAATACGAGCATGAAGATCATGACTATCAGGAACAGAATGTACGACGTCCGCACCGTGCCGCCGGACGGCACAGGATATTCGTTTTTCTTCTCTTCGTCTTTCATTGTGGATCACCCCTGAAATTTTATTTTTTCGTAAAATTTATAGAAATCTTGTCGAGCAGGCGGCGAAGTTCGTCGCTCACGTCCGCGCCGGGCGACGCGGCGAGCGCTTCGTTCGCGAGGACGATTACCTTCACGCCGCGTTTGTTGCCGTGCAGCCACTTTTCGGCGACGGAGCGCAGCGCGTCCATCAGCAGGGCGGAGACACGCGACATTTCCGCGTTGTATGCGGCCTCGGCCTCGGCGCACTTCTGCGCGAGCAGCGCCTCGACATTCGACGACGTGCGGATTTTCTCCGCGTATTCCTGTATTTCAACGTCGAGCCGCCGTCTCAGCCCGTCGACGAAGGCCTGTCCCGCCTTGCCGGGGAGGCTTGTGTCGATGATGCGCGCGACGTCCGCGACGGCGGTTTCGGCCGCGGCCTCGGACGCGCAC
>UQVV01000168.1 GCA_900544635.1 uncultured Cloacibacillus sp.
ATGCGCAGCAGATAGGCGTCGAAGGCCGACGGGCAGCCGCCGAGGTCGCGCAGAATCGAGGCGCGGAGCTTCGCGGCGAAGGCTGCGCGGCCGAAGCGCTCCGTGAAGGTGACGCCGTGGTATCCCGCGTCGGGCTTCGCAAGTCCGGGGAATTTATCGGGATAGGCGGCCCAGTCGAAATTGCCGCCGTCTATCACCGCCCCGCCGATGACGTTGCCGAAGCCGGAGATGTATTTCGTAGTCGAATGGAAGACGATGTGCGCGCCCCACTCTATCGGGCGGCAGAGCGCGGGCGACGCGAAGGTGTTGTCCACGACGAGCGGCACGCCCTGGCGGCGCGCTATGCGCGAGAGCGCCTCGAGCGGCGCGACGTTGATAATCGGGTTGCCGA
Organism: uncultured Cloacibacillus sp.; assembly: GCA_900544635.1. Classification (GTDB taxonomy): domain Bacteria; phylum Synergistota; class Synergistia; order Synergistales; family Synergistaceae; genus Caccocola; species Caccocola faecigallinarum. The sequence goes on from UQVV01000168.1 coordinate 392, forward strand.
TGGTCTCGGTGAAAATCGCGCGCGTCTCGTCGTTGATCGCCTGCTCCACCTGGCAGGGATGGTCGCTGTCGACCATTATCACCTCTACGCCGAAGCGCGTCAGCAGATTCTGGAGGAAAGTCAGCGTCCCGCCGTAGACCTTGCGCGAGAGGACGACGTTCGTCCCCGCCTCGCAGAGCGCCGCCGCGATATGCGAAAGCGCGGCCTGCCCGGAGGCGAGCGCGACGGCGCCGACGCCGCTTTCAAGCGACGCGAGCGTATCTTCGAAGGCCTTCACCGTCGGGTTCGCGATGCGCGAATAGGTGAAGCCCTCCTCCTCGAGATTGAAAAGCCGCTCCGCGTGAGCGCCGTCATGGAACTGATAGGCCGCCGTAGCGTATATGGGCAGCCCCAGAGCCCCCGTCGCGGGGTCGCAGTCCCAGCCCGCGTGCAGAGCCCTCGTCATAAAGCCGTAATCCTTGCAGTCCGCCATAAAAAACGCCTCCTTATAAAAAAGCGGCCCCGTTCCGAAAGCCGCGCCGTTATGCAAAAATATTGAAAAAACCGAAAGCCCCCGCCCGCGGCGCGCGCCGTACAGAACGCGCCATATCAGCAGAAAAAGCCGTTCGGAAGCCGATTCACCGCCATTCTAGCGGCGCGCTCCGCCCTTGTCAAGAAAGCCGCGCGCGCGTTAAAATTTATCCAAAATCAAAGACGCGGGCGGCCCTCTGAGGCAAAACCGCGCGCGTCGGGAACGCTCATCAAAAAACGGAGGGACTGACGAAAATGGAGAGAACCGTAAAAATCTGCATGGCGGGCTTCGGCAACGTCGGCGTACGCTTCGCGCGCATGCTTCTGGAGCATGAGCGCAGCCTTCGCGACGAATACAACTGCCGCGTCGTCGTCACCGGCGTCTGCACGCGCACGCGCGGCACCGTCATCAACCCCGAAGGGCTCGACCTCGGCGCGCTCCTCATAATGAAAGAAGAGCTCGGACGCTTCGACTCCGAATACCCGGGCTTCACGCCGAACTGCGGCGCGCCAGAAATGATAGAGCGCTGCGGCGCGGACATATTCATAGAGCTCAGCACACTCTCCGTCAAAGACGGCGAGCCCGCGTCAAGCTACATACGCGCGGCGCTCGAACACGGAATGCACGTCATCACAGCCAACAAAGGCCCCGAGGCGTGGCGCTACGCCGAGCTCAAAGCGCTCGCGGACGAACACGGAAAACGCTACCTCTTCGAGACGGCCGTGCTCGACGGCACGCCGCTATTCAACATGGCGCGCGGCTGCCTGCCCGGCTGCGAAGTGACCGCGATACGCGGAATCATCAACACAACGACGAACTTCATCCTCGGCGAAATAGAGCGCGGCGGCACATACGACGAAGCCGTCGCCGAGGCGCAGCGCCGCCAGTTCGCAGAGGCCGACCCATCGATGGACGTAGACGGCTGGGACGGCGCGGCGAAAATATGCGCGCTCGCCAACGTCCTGATGAACGCGAACGCGACGCCCGAAGACGTGCGCGTGCGCAGCCTGCGCGAAATCACGCCGCGCGAAATAAAAGCCGCGCGCGAAACCAACTGCCGCATAAAATACATCTGCTCCGCCGAACGCGCGGAAGACGGCGCGCTCGCCCTCTCCGTCGCCCCGGCGCTCGTCCCGATGGACGACCCTGCCGCCCTCGTCAACGGCACCTCGAACATCATCACGCTCCGCACCGACATGATGGGCGAAATCTCAATCATAGAAAAAGACCCGGAAATAAAACAGACCGCCTACGGCGTCTACAGCGACCTGCTGACGATAATAAGCGGGGAAAAAGAATAAAAGAACAACGGGAAATATACAAAAACGCCGCCGCCTCGTGACTACGGGGCGGCGGCTGTCGTCTCTAATTCCATCGCGCCGCCATAAGAAAATCTCTGATATTGCTATGCTTTATCCCGTTCCGGCTTAAATCCAGCTCGTCCATCGAGACTACATATTTAGGATAGTTGTCGGGAACAGTCCCGTAAACGCCGAACTCGCGCCGTACTGTCTCGTCGGATGCGAGCAGATAGCACACCTGCACATATATTTTCTCCCCGTGCTTTTCCGCGATAAAATCAATTTCCTTGTCCCCGGCCTTGCCCACCGTGACGGAATATCCGCGCCGCAGCATTTCCATGAACACGATATTTTCAAGGACGAGATTAACGTCGCGCATATTGCCTCCATAGACGGCTTCTCTTATGCCGTGGTCGGCGGCGTAATATTTTTCGTTGGTCGTAAGAATCTGCTTCCCCTGCAAATCCTGCCGCCGCACTCTGTAGAACAGATAAGCGTCTGTACAGTACGTTATATAGTTGAGGATCGTCTCTGTGGACACCCCGCGCTTTTCGCTCTTAAAGAATTTGGAGACGGACGTAGCGGAAAAAGTAGTTCCTATATTCGCCATAACGTAGGCGAGTATCCGCTCGAGCAGGTCCACGTCGCGCACCTGATTGCGCTTGACTATATCCTTCAGCTGCACCGAATTAAATAAATCCTTCAGATATTGGCGGCACGGCTCCTCCTCATAACGCAGATTGCCTAAATAAGGCATTCCGCCGAACAGCAGGTACTTTTGAAAACATACGTTGGGCGGCGTATCGGGGAAAACCGAACGATAAAGCTCCGTAAATTCGGAAAATGAAAAAGGATAGACTACGAACTCCACGTACCGGCCTCCGAGATAAGTCGCGAGCTCACCTGACAGCAGCTTCGCGTTGGAGCCCGTTATATAAATGTCGCAGTCGAATTCGACACGGAAGGAGTTGACGCACTTCTCCCAGTCCGCGACCTCCTGGATTTCGTCGAAAAAAAGGTAGGCTTTTCCTTCTATCTGCTTGACGCGCGAGGCAATCTCGTCGTGAAGCGCCTGCGCCGTAAGCAGACGGGCGAATCGCATATCCTCGAAATTGATTGAAACGACGCTCTCCCGCCCTACGCCCGCGGCGGCCAGCTCGTCCTTAATAAGCTCAAGCATGACGGATTTCCCGCTGCGCCGTATGCCGGTTATAACCTTGATAAGCTCTCCGCCTATAAACGGGCGTATCCTGCTCATATACGCTTCGCGCTTTATCACCGAAATCAACTCCCCGCGTGATATTTTATTCTCTACGCAGGATATATTATAGCAAAATCATATTTTTATTCGATATATCGAATAAAATCGGGGTCACGTTTTCATTCTCTATATCATGTCATGGAAAATGCGTCTGGTTTTTTGCCGCGGCGTTCTTACGTGTGTCCTTCGCTCTCCCTCTTTATCCTCTGCCATAGCAGCTCGACGTGGGGGAAGACCTTTCTGGCGTCGTCGGGCGACATGTCGTAGCGGACAGTTTTGCCGCATTCCCTTCTTTCAACCGACAGCATGACGGAGTCGTCCCGCACCCTTGCGGTGAGCGAGTAAACGACGCAGAGGCCTTCTCCCTCGCCGGCGCAGTCCTTACGCTTTTCCGGCGCGTCGGGGTCGAGAACCTCGCCCATCAGATACGCCACAGAAGTGCAGAGCGCGTCCGCCAGCTTGAGAAGATTCGCGCTGTCCGGCATAAAAACGTCGCGCTCCCATGAAGACACCGTCTGCCTCGCCGTACCGACCAGATAGGCGAGCTCCTCCTGATTCATAATTCCGCGCCGCGCCCTCAGCGCGCGAATACGCTTTCCGACTGACACCTGCGCAACACCTCTTTATATAAAATAGACGCTGCTAACCTTAACTTAAGCGAAAAACCCTGCCCGTATAAAAAATATCGCCAAAAGAAAAAGATAAAAGCAAGTAGACGCGACATAATGACGTTTTTACTTGATAGAGAAAAATAAGACCGTTTCTATAATTGATGCTAACAACACCGTGAGAGCCTGTGCAATCAATATAGCGTTTTTCGCTTTCGCGCGTTTGAATAAATAAAAGGAGTGATGCCTCCGAGCAGCCTCGTCTTATTTTCACGCCGCGTTTTGATTCCTAAAAAACGAGCCAATTATAGCATGCTGAAAGGGGAAACGGAAATGAATTTATTCGGAAAGAAATTCGCGCTTGTGCTGGCGCTGATTGCGGTATTTGCAATGGCGGGAAGCGCGCTGGCGGCGGATGTAACAGATGAAATTTCTCTCCGCCAACAGGCAAAGAAAGGCGGAGAAATCACGCTGACTGGAGACATTGAACTGAACGGCCATGGCGACGACGGCGCTCTCAACATAACCAAGAACACCGTGCTCGACCTCAACGGACATATGCTCAGCAGAACTTCAGACGAAGCAGACAATACGTTCGTAATCATCGTTAAGGACGAAGCGACGCTGACAATCAATGACAGCAGCAACGGGAACGGGAAAATCGTATCGACAAATAACAACGAAAACGCGGCCAATGGGTATGCACGTGTCGTCAGAAT
>UQVV01000169.1 GCA_900544635.1 uncultured Cloacibacillus sp.
AAAATTCCGCGCCGCGTCAAGCGGCGCATAAAAGAACGGCGCGCGTCCATGCTTTGGGCGCGCGCCGTCGTTTTTGCTTGTTTGGGTGAGTTTAGAAGAGTCCGGAGACCTTTCCGCTCGCGTCTACGTCGATGTTGCAGGCGGCGGGGCGCTTCGGGAGGCCGGGCATCGTCATTATCGAGCCGGTTATCGGGATGATGAAGCCCGCGCCGGCGGAGAGGCGTACTTCGCGGACGGTGAGCTTGAAGCCGGTCGGGCGGCCCTTCTTGTTCGGGTCGTCGGAGATGGAGGCCTGCGTCTTCGCCATGCAGATGAGCAGGTCGTCCTTGCCGAGGTCGTGGATTTTCTTGAGGTCCTTGAGCGCCTTGTCGGTGTAGACCACGCCGTCGGCTCCGTATATCTTGGTCGCGATGGTCTCGATTTTCTCCTTCGGCGAGAGCTTCTCGTCGTAGAGGTAATGGAAGGTGTTCGGCTTGTCGCAGGCCTTGATGACCTCTTCGGCCATCGCTATGCCGCCTTCGCCGCCCTTCGCCCAGATGTCGGACTCGACGACGGGCACGCCGAGCTTCGCGCACTTATCCTGTATGAACTTGAGCTCTTCTTCGGTGTCGGTCGGGAAGGCGTTGAGCGCGACGACGACGGGGAGGCCGAAGGAGAGCATGTTCTCGACGTGCTTCTCGAGGTTCGGGATTCCCGCTTCGAGCGCGGCCATGTTGACCTTGCCGAGGTCTTCCTTCGCTACGCCGCCGTGCATCTTGAGCGCGCGTATGGTCGCGACGATGACGACCGCGTTCGGCTTGAGGCCGGCGAGGCGGCACTTGATGTCGAGGAATTTCTCCGCTCCGAGGTCGGCGGCGAAGCCGGCTTCGGTGACGAAGTAGTCGGCGAGCTTAAGGCCGTACTTGGTCGCCATGACGCTGTTGCAGCCGTGCGCGATGTTGGCGAAGGGGCCGCCGTGAATGAAGGCCGGTACGTGTTCGAGGGTCTGGACGAGGTTCGGCTTGATCGCGTCCTTGAGGAGCATCGCCATCGCGCCCTGCGCTTCGAGGTCGCGCGCGGTGACGGGCTTGTCCTCGTAGGTGTAGGCGACGATGATGTTCGCGAGGCGCTCCTTGAGGTCTTCGATGCCCTTCGAGAGGCAGAGTATCGCCATGATCTCGGAGGCGACTGTGATGTCGAAGCCGTCCTGGCGCGGCACGCCGTCGACCTTGCCGCCGAGGCCGATGACTATGTTGCGGAGCGCGCGGTCGTTCATGTCGAGGACGCGCTTGAAGACTATGCGGCGCGGGTCGATGTTGAGCGGGTTGCCCTGCTGTACGGAGTTGTCGAGCATCGCGGCGAGAAGGTTGTGCGCCGAGGTGATGGCGTGGAAGTCGCCGGTGAAGTGGATGTTGATGTCTTCCATCGGGACAACCTGGCTGTATCCGCCGCCGGCGGCTCCGCCCTTGACTCCGAAGACGGGGCCGAGCGAGGGCTCGCGCAGCGCGAGCGTGACCTTTTTGCCGAGCTTCGCAAGGGCCTGCGCGAGGCCGACGGAGGTCGTCGTCTTGCCTTCGCCGGCGGGCGTCGGCGTTATCGCGGTGACGAGGATGAGTTTGCCGTCCTCGTTGTCTTTCACCTTTTCCCAGAGGTCGAAGGAGACCTTCGCCTTATATTTCCCGTAGAGCTCAAGGTCGTCGGCGTCTATGTCGAGACGCTTGGCGACTTCGGTAATCGGTTCCATCTTAGCCTGCTGCGCTATTTCGATATCGCTTAAATAAGCCATTGCTATCACTCCTGACGATTTTTCTATATTAAAGACGAGCCGCGTAAAATTTTTATAAAATCGCGCGGCGTCTCTTTTTTATTCCGGGCAAAGGCAAAAAATATCCGGCGCGATTACTTCACGGCGTTGTCTATCGCCTCGTTCGAAAGCTTGTCGGCGCGCTTGTTGCGCTCGCGCGGTATCCATTCGTACGTGACGCTCATGCCATCGGCTATGCGCCACGCCTCCTGCGCGAGCTCGCGCAGATGCGGCAGGTTTATCTTCCACTGCTTGGAGAGCTGGCTGACGACGAGCTTGCTGTCGCCGCGCACCGTGAGGCGCGTCACGCCGCGCTCGCGCGCCGCCTTGAGCAGAAGTATCGCGGCGTTGTATTCCGCTTCGTTGTTCGTCTTGCGTCCGAGGTAGCTCGCTGTCTCCCAGACGGCGCTGCCGTCCCCGCCGTCGAGCCACGCGCCCGCGCCCGCGTCGCCGGGGTTGCCGCGCGACGCTCCGTCAAAGTATCCCGTCATTTCCAATGTCACGTTACTCCCTCCGCCGCGTTTTTTGCGCTATACTTTTTTATTATATTCGACAGCAATACGGAGGTAAACACTATGGCCGCAGTTAAAAAGACGAACGCAGTACGCCAGCTCGAGAGCAAGAAGATCCCCTTCGAGCTTCTGGAGTACGAGATAGACGAGGAGCTGCTTTCCGCGGAGGACGCGGCGGCGAAGACGGGCATCCCGGAGGAGCGCACCTTCAAGACGCTCTGCTGCCGCGGAGACAAGACCGGCGTGATGATGGTCTGCGTGCCCGCGGGGCGCGAGCTCGACTTCAAGGCGCTCGCCGCGGCCTCGGGCAACAAGAGCGCGGAGCTCGTGCATCTCAAAGAAGTGCAGGGGCTCACGGGCTATGTGCGCGGCGGCTGCTCTCCGCTCGGTACGAAGAAGAAATATCCGGTAATCATCGACGACTCGGCGATGACCTTCGACTTCATCACCGTCAACGCGGGGCACCGCGGCCTGCTCTTCAAGCTCGCGCCGGCAGACCTCGTCAAAGCCACCGAAGCGAAGCTCGCGCCGATAATGAGATGACGGAGCCAGCGGAGCTTTCGCCGGCTCCTAAAAAATGGCAGCTCATACTCGCGTACTTCCTCATGTACGTCGTCTGGGGGTCGTCGTATCTTGCGATACGCTACTCCGTCGAGACGATTCCGCCGTTTTTGTCGGGCGGCCTGCGCTTTATGACGGCGGGCTTCGTCCTGCTGCCCCTGCGCCTTCTTCAGACGCGCGACCTTCCGACGGCGCGCGGCTGGCTCGTCGCGTTCGTCACGTCGCTTCTGCCCTTCTCCGTAACCTACGGCCTCATCACGACCGCGGAGACGGTCATCCCGTCGTCGATAGCGGCGCTGCTGCTCGCGATAGAGCCGCTGTGGTTCTGCCTGCTCGGCTGGCTCTTCTTCAAGGGCAAGAAGCCTGAGGCGCGCCACTACATCGGCATAACGGCGGGCTTCGCCGGCGTCTGCGTCCTCATCGCGGGAGACCCGAACGCGGACCTGTCGCTCGAGACTGGCTATACCTTCTGGATGCTGCTCGTCGTCGCGGCGAGCGTGACGTGGGTCGTCGGCGCGTTCATCTCGAAGACGCCTGGCATTCACCACGACCCGCTGACCGTCTCCGGCATGCAGATGATATGCGGCGGCGCGCAGATGATGCTGCTACAGTTCAGCGTCTCGGCCTGCACCGGAGAGTTTCCCGACATCGGCGGCATCTCGCTGCGCTCGCTCGTCGCGCTCGGCTACCTTATATTCTTCGGCTCGCTCGCTGGCTACACCTCGTTCGTCTGGCTCATGCGCTGCCAGCCCGCGAACCGCGTCGGCACGCACGCCTTCGTCAACCCCGTCATCGCGGTCATCATGGGCTGGCTCGTCGGCGGAGAAACGCTCCACGTTAACGTCGTGATAGCGACGGCGCTCGTCGTGGCCTCCGTCGTCATCATGATTTGGGAAAAACGGAAATGATTCCCCGCGCGGCCCTAAATGTTGTAAAATAAGCGTGAAGTTTGACGAAGCTCTGAAATTTTATAAAAGACCGAAAGGAGACATTTCAATGTCAAAAGAAGTAATCAGCACGACGAACGCTCCGGCGGCGATAGGCCCCTACTCGCAGGCGATCAAGGCCGGCGGATTCCTCTTCATATCGGGACAGATCCCGCTCGACCCCGCGACGGGAACGGTAGTCCCCGGATGCGTCGGCTGCCAGGCCGAGCAGTCGCTTAAGAACCTCTCCGCGATACTCGCGAGCCAGGGACTCACGACCGCCGACGTCGTCAAGACGACGGTCTTCATCAAGGACATGAACGACTTCGCGACGGTCAACGAGGTCTACGCGAAGTACTTCGCCGAAAACGCCCCCGCGCGCTCCTGCGTCGAGGTCGGCCGCCTTCCGAAGGACGTGCTCGTCGAAGTCGAGGCCATCGCGGTCTGCAAGTAAATCTACGAATAAAAGATAACGAAAAAGCGGGCGCTCAGGTGCGTCCGCTTTTTTGTACCTGAATACCCCGCGTCCGTTTTGCCCCGGCGCGGCGGTTACAGTCCGAATTTTTTCCAGTCATCAACCGACGTTATAACAGGAACACGGCAGTCCATCTCAAATTTTTCCGTCGTATATGGCTTGGCGTATCCGTCCTCGACGATAGTGCCTTTGCATTTGATATGTGCCATGCCGTATTTTATCTCGACAACCGACAGCTCGTATTCAACAAGCGGCTCATGTTCGTAGATGTAAAACGAATCTTCCCTCTCCATAGCTTCTTTTATTGACGCGACGGAGAAACCCTCGCCCGCCAGCTCCGCCGCGGAGCGCTTGCGGGTTTCTATAGGATTGACACAGAACGAAGGCTTGATTTTCTCGCCCTTGTAATTGCCCTCGGAGAAGCCTACGTCTACGGACCACGAAGCGGGCTCGTCATCGTCTCCTTCAAAATACATCAGGCTGCTGCGCCTGCCGCTTAGGCCGTCTTCAAATATAAAATCGTTT
>UQVV01000170.1 GCA_900544635.1 uncultured Cloacibacillus sp.
CCTTTATTTCGCCCGCGGCGATGAGGTCGATGAGCGGCTTCCAGTTTCCGCCGAGGAATTTTTTGAGCGAAACCTCGGAAACTCCGGTCAGAGTGTCCCTGTTGCCGTGCTCGGGCATGAGGCGCATCTCGACCTTGCCGCGGCGGCTCTTGTAGGATTCGAGCACCTTGTCGATTATCCTGTCCGCGTCGGCTTCGCGCGTCTCAAAGACGAAGGGCATGTACTCGGCGTTGGATTTCTTAGCCACGTCGTCAAGGCATATCTGCTTTATGTCGAGAGCGTCGCAGATAGGCTCGATGCCGGGAAGCGTGCAGTTGAACTCGGAGAGCACCGCGTCAATCGCGCCAGTAGAAAGCACCGCCTCGGAGGTGAAGTTGTTGCCGGCGTGTCCGACGAAGACCTCCTGGTAATGCGCGCCGCGAAGCTGTAAATCCTGGCCTACGCATGTGCAGCCGACGAGACGGAAGCCCTTCGCGCCGGCGGCCTTGGCCTTCGCTTCGGCCTCGGGCGTAACAAGCTTGTCCTGAAGATAGGAGAAGCAGGAGTGCTGGTGGCCCGTTATCATAATGTTGATGTAGTCCGGGTCGATGACGCCGAGGCCGACGGCAGCGGGACGGATCTCCGGCTCGCCGAGCATTACGTCGTTGAGCAGGTTCGTCAGCGTGAGGCCGTAAAGCCCGGTCGAGATGCCAAGCTTGAGACAGTTCAGAAGCATGTCCACGGGGTCGGAGTTGAGGTTCGTCGAGCACTTGACGACGCCCTTGACTATCTCAGCGTTCGCGCCGCCGGGGAGGATGCCGAGCTTCTCCCAGTTCGCGTAGCGCGGCGCGTAGGCCATTTTCTTGACCAGCTCCATCTTTTCATGGGCGGGCTTGTAAAGGTCCGCGAGCACCATATCCGCTACCGCGAGCGCCTTTTCGTACCTGTCGCCGCCCGTCACGCCGAAGAGCTCGCAAAGATGCTCGAGAGCATGCTCGCCCTTTATCTCGCCCTTTGCGAGCGCGGTGTTCTTAAGGTTCAGCGCCGTGTTCTCTACGATGTGGATGTAGCAGCCGGAGCCTGCGGCGACAGCACGCAGGAAGTTGCGCGCGACGATGACGTCCGCCGTAGCGCCGCAGATTCCCTTCGGCGCCTTCGGCGTCACGCGGCACGGCCCGTTCGAGCAGAGGCGGCAGCAGACGCCCTGAAGGCCGAAGCCGCACTTCACCGACTGGCCCGCGACCCTGTGGTGCGAAGTCTCGTTCGGCAGAGTACGGATAAAATCCTCAAGCGGCTTGTCCGCGCTTTTGCAGGTGTTGCAACCGAAACACTGATTCATAATTTTTCCTCCCACACATAAGCTTTTAATTGTTGATAAAGTTTCTCCACATTAACGCTAAAAAAATTACCCGAGCATCGCGCCGACCGTCCGGCGTTTCAGCTCGTCCTCAATGACGCGCTGCAGCCCCGCGAGATTGCTGTGAAAGCGGCACTCGCCGCAGTGCGCGCCGCGCCACGCACATTCGTAGTCCGGCGACATGCAGGCGTTCACGAAAAGATCCTCGTCGATGCAGCGGAGCAGGTCGTAAAGCGTCAGCCCGTCGAGGTCTGCCGAAAGCCGGCATCCGCCCTCCGCGCCGCGGAAAATTTCAACGTAGCCGCACTTCGCCAGCTTCTTCAGAATCTTATAGGCGAACTGCACCGGCACGAGCTCGGCCTCGCAGATGCGCCCGACGGTCATCTTCTCGCCGCCAGCGAGCGCCCTCAGTATCCTCACGGCGTAATCGCTTTCTCTCGTCATAATCATGCGCGTGTCCCCTTCGTGACTAGGGTAACATAGTGGAGGAAATTTATCAAGTATGCTCTGTTAAATAAAACGGCTCCCTTCCGCATGAAAATAAAATCATCCGGGACGGACGCGCGGAGGAGGGCGCAATGCAAAAGAGGAAAACGGCGCGGCTCATGGTACGGGACGCATCTCTCGCCGCGCCGTTTGTTTGACGTTCTGTTTCTCCCCCCTTCGCGCTTTCGCGCCTTCGTCTGTTTTTGCCGCGCGGCTCTCCGTTCCTTATCCTGCCGCGCCGCTTCCCGCGCGCGCTAAGGCGGCGGGCGTATCCGCGCCGTCCGCACAAGCGGACTTTTTTATAATTCGTGCGGCGGCGCAGTGATTATTATTTTTTTACTTTTTCCTGCGCGCGAGGAGCGGGACTACTGCGAGCAGCGCGAGAGCACCGAGTCCCGCAGAGCAGCCGCCGCCACCGCCGCCGCCCGAAGGCGCGGGCTGCGGGGCGCTGTCTTTGACCGACGCGAGTATCACAGGCGCGTCTGAGAAGAAGCGCGCATAGCCGGTAACGGTGAATGTCACGGAGGCTATTTCTGCGCCGTTCGCCGGGGTACATACGAACGAGCCGAATTTCTGCTGATTGTCGCGGTACGGGATGAAGGCGTAGAGCGAACTGCCTTCCGCGACGTTGATCGACGCAGACAGGTTTATCGTCATCGTCAGGTCGCCGTCCGCGCCGTCGTCGTGCGCCACGTCGAGCGAGAAGGTCGTCAGCGCGTTTACGGCTCCGGGCTCGGTCCGGTCTATGCCCTCTATGTACGGCGTGCCGGTGTGACCGCCCGCGGCGAGCGTTTCAAGAGCGTTTGTCTCGGATTCCGGCGAAACGGATGTGACTACACCCGCGACGCCCTCCGGCAGCTGTTCAGTCAACGCTTCAAGCGAACCGGGGGCCTGCGTCACGCAGTCGGCCGTCACGACTACGGGCAGAGGCGCGGAGGCGGTGACGGTAATGGTGCAGGATGCGGACTTCGAAGAATCGGCGGAAGAGGTCGCGGTGACGACCGCCGTGCCTTCCGCTATTGCGGTGACGAGGCCCGCTTCGTCGACGGAGGCGACTTCGGCGTTGGAACTGCTCCACGTCACGCCTTGCGGCGAGCCTTCAGGCAGGACGGAGGCCGAGAGCTGCAATTTATCCCCCGGCTTGACTTCGACAGCCGTCTCGTTGAGAGCCACGCCCTCGATCTGCACGTCGTTCTTGTTCACAGTGACGACGCACTCGGCTGGGGACGCCTCTTCAAACACTTCGGATACCGCCGTGATCCTGGCCTGTCCGACGCCGACCGCCGTCACCTTGCCGGAAGCGTCCACCGTGGCGACGCTTTCGTCGTCGGAGCTCCACTGCGGCGTCGTATCGGGGTCGAAGGCCGCGGTCAGGACCGCGGTCTCTCCGGTCTTGAGCGTCGCGCCGGAGAGCGTAATCGAAGGCACGTCGATGATTTTTTCCACAAGCAGCCGTGGATCCGTATTATATTCGGTGTATCTCAACAAGGTTCCTGTCCCTGCCCCTGCCCTTGTGTCTTCCATGCGGCCATCGTCTTCAGAATAGATTCTGAGTCTGACGTAGCCGTCCTCTCCTGTGTAGGCAGTCAGGCAGGCTTTGTATGCTTCGGAGTATTCCTCCCTCGTCAGATGCGTGCGTGACAACGTAAAGTTCGGCGTGAATACGGCGTATTCTGATACAACCATGTTTTCCGCCGCAGCGCTGCCTGTCGGATAGACCGCTAGCGGGCCGAGAGTGTAAATCCCATTCTCGTCCGGGTGGACGTAGCGCGCGGGATCAGTCGAGTAATCTTCCATGCGTCCGAACGGCGCGTTCTCGCAGTCGAGTATTACGGTAGTCGGCGGCATACCGGCTAGGGTGTCTTCTTCGCCCGCCTCTTTCGGCGCGGTGAATGATTCACTTTTGTGGCCTCCGAGGCTGCTTGTCGCTTTGCTGCCCTCGCTGAGCCAGTACCATGTACTGTAGTCGCCGCCTGTGCTGCGGACGGTGTATCCCGCTATCGCGCCTGAATACCGCGCCCCGACGACGGGGCCGGTGCTGGCGCAGTTGTTGATCTGTGAAGGGCTCCAGTCGGAGACTGTGGATGCGCCGTGTATGCCGGTGATGCCGCCCGCCGCGTAGTTGCTGGTTATCATCCCTTCGTTTGTGCATTGCGTAACGCCTTTGTCTCCGCGGTAAAAGTCTCTTGCGACGATACCGCCAGCGTAGCGCACGGCGGAGACGGCGCCCATGTTGACGGAGGTGTAGACGTAGCCGCCGTTATTCTGCCCGACGATGCCAGCCGCGTCGTAGCCGTTGACGGAGCCGGAGAATGTGCAGTCGTGTATCCGAGTCCCGGCGGTCCCGTGGGCGAGGGCTACTATGCCCGCCGCAAGGGGTTCTCTCGTTATTTCATTGTTGCTGCCCTTGGAGGAAAACTCTTCGAGTCCGCCCTCTATAGTGGCGTCCACTATGTTGATAGAGATGAGCATAGGGCTGATAACTTGACTACCTTCAACACCGGGCATATTGGAGTTAAACGCGGTGGAGCCGAAAAAGCCCGCGTAGACGTTCTTGACCGGATATTCATCCCTCTTCACGTAGATGCCGGATATTGCGTATCTGCCGCCGTCGAAGATGCCGACGAAGCCCGGCGTCGTATCTTGAATAGTGCCTTCGTCGTCTACCGCCGTCCTGAACGTGCCTATCGGCTCCCAGTAGTGGGCCGACATATCGACCGGCTTGCGCAGGCGGACGATCTTGCCGTCGATTTTAGAGTTAGAGCCGTAGAAATAATCGATGTCGTTGTTGACGAGATAGGCGAGCCCCGCGAGGTCCGCGGCGTTCCATAGGTCGTATTCTTCTGCTTCCTTGTTGTCGTTGTACCACGATATGTCGTAGTTGCCCTCGTCCGTCCAGCAGCCGACTGGCTCGGCCCACGCCCGCGGCGCGAAGCCGCAGAACACGGCCGTCACGA
>UQVV01000171.1 GCA_900544635.1 uncultured Cloacibacillus sp.
TATAAGTTTCTCCAGGCACTTCACCTGGACGAAATGATACCCATACAGATATATTTCAATAACAACGGCCCAACTATGCACCTTGGGCCGTTTGACACGATGGTGAAGCTTATGGTCAAAAATAAAAGCTATAAGCCTGTCGACTACGACAAACGCTTTAATTTCGCTTTTCAGGGAGAAAGAGAAGGCTTGGTATATTTTCCGAGGTATGACGAAAAGACCGGCAAGGATTTGCTGGAAGGGGTAAAGACAGTGACGCTTGAGCTGCGCGGAGCGATTTCACCATCGTTTACAAACGGCAACAACATCCGTTTCCAATGGGATATAGCGAACGACGACCCGTCAAAGTTATACCGCGGCACAACCGCGGCTCGTATAGAGACTGACCGTCTCATCAAGCGGCTTGAAAATCTGCGTAAGGACAAAGAAGCTGAAGACGCCAGACTGAAGGCCATCGAAGACGAAATCAACACTATACAGCAGCGGCTTGACGAACTCGCTAATGTTCAATAGCAGAGCGGTAAATCTTATACGCAATAAAAAAGCCTCGGAAATAATTCCGAGGCTTTTTTATTGCGTGCAAATGTGTTTTTTACAGCGGATTAAACTCCGTCTTAGTCTGCGCGAGGAATTCCTCGAAGGTCATCGTGCCCATGTCGCCTTTGGAACGCTCGCGGACGGCGAGGGTGCCGTTTTCGGCCTCTTTCGCGCCGATTACGAGCATGTAGGGGACTTTCTGGAGCTGCGCGTCGCGGATTTTTTTGCCGAGCTTTTCGTCGCGCGCGTCTATCTCGACGCGGATGCCCGCTTCGCGGAGCTTCGCGGCGGCCTTGTCGGCGCACTCGACGTAGTCCTGAGCGACGGGGAGGATGCGCGCCTGCACGGGGGCGAGCCAGAAGGGGAAGGCTCCCGCGTAGTTCTCTATCAGTATTCCCATGAAGCGCTCGAGGCTGCCGAGGACCGTGCGGTGCAGCATGACGGGGCGGTGCTCCGCGCCGTCCTTGCCGATGTAGGTCATGTCGAACTTCTCCGGCATCTGGAAGTCGAGCTGTATCGTGCCGCACTGCCAGGTGCGCCCGATGCAGTCTTCGAGGTGGAAGTCTATCTTCGGGCCGTAGAACGCGCCGTCGCCGGGGTTGAGCTTGTATTCCGTGCCGGTCTCTTCGAGCGCCTCTTTGAGGCATCTTTCGGCGAGGTCCCAGAGCTCGGGATCGCCCATAGAATCTTCGGGGCGCGTCGAGAGCTCGACGTGGTACTTGAAGCCGAAGACGTCCTGATAGAAGTAGCGGTCGATGTCCATTATCGCCTTAATTTCGTCCTTTATCTGCTCCGGAGTGCAGAAGATGTGCGCGTCGTCCTGCGTGAAGGCGCGGACGCGCATGAGGCCGTGGAGCGCGCCCGAGCGCTCGTGGCGGTGGACGAAGCCGAGCTCGCCGACGCGCATCGGCAGCTCGCGGTAGCTGTGGATGTCGCTCTTGTAGACGAGGATGCCGCCGGGGCAGTTCATCGGCTTAATCGCGAACGGCTCGCCGTCTATCTCGGTGAAGTACATGTTCTCCTTGTAGTGGTCCCAGTGGCCCGAGCGCAGCCAGAGCGCGCGGTCCAAGATCATCGGCGTCTTTATTTCGACGTAGCCGCGCTTCGTGTGCTCCTTGCGCCAGAAGGCCTGGAGCGTGTTGAGGATGACCATGCCTTTCGGGTGGAAGAAGGGGAAGCCGGGGCCTTCGGGATGGATGCTGAAAAGGTCCAGCTCCTTGCCGAGCTTGCGGTGGTCGCGCGCCTTCGCCTCTTCGAGGCGCTTGAGGTAGGCCTTGAGCTCGTCCTCGCTGCCGAAGGCTGTGCCGTAGACGCGCGTCAGCATCTCGTTGTTCTCGTCGCCGTGCCAGTACGCGCCCGCAAGCGAGAGAAGCTTGAAGAACTTGCAGCAGCCGGTGTGCGGGACGTGCGGGCCGCGGCAGAAGTCGGTGAAGTCGCCCTCGGTGTAGGTCGAGAGCGTCTCGCCCTCTATGCCCTCGATGAGCTCGACCTTGAGGTCCTCGCCCATCGCCGCGAACTTCTTGACCGCCTCGTCCTTCGTCAGCTCGCCGCGCACGAGCGGGATTTTCTCCTGCGATATGCGGCGCATCTCGGCCTCAATCTTCGGCAGGTCGTCGTCGGAAATCGGCTGCGGGAAGCGGATATCGTAATAGAATCCGTCCTTTATCGCGGGGCCGATGCCGAACTTGGCCTCGGGCCAAAGGCGCAGCACGGCGTGGGCGAGAAGATGCGCCGTCGAGTGGCGCAGAAGCTCCAGCCCCTGCTCGCAGTCCGGGAAGAGCGGCGCAAACTCCGTGTCCTCCGTGAAAACCTTGTCGCAGTCGACGACCTCGCCGCCGACCGTCATGCCTATCGCCTTTTTTAGATGCCACTGCTCGAGCAGCTCGCGCACCGTCGCGCGCTCCGCCTCGTAGTGCTTGCCTTCCGGCGTTGTGAAATGTGCCATTGATATTCCTCCTCCTCATAATTGAAAAGCCGCCCCTGAAAGCTCAGAGGCGGCTTGAATTTCCGCGGTTCCACTCCGATTCGGCCTCGCGTGCGAAGCCCTCTCGCGCGCTGTAAGGGGCGCTCCCCGGCGTCTTATCCGCATCGGCGGCTTCGACGCCCGCTCCGGGGTGGTCTTCAAGGCTCGTCCGCGAGAAATCTTACAGCTCCGCATGCGCGGGATCTCCTCTCTGTCGCGGTGCGCGGCCCCTACTCTCCCCATCGTCGCGCAATATTCGTAACCTTTGATTTTATACAGCCGCCGCGAGCTTTTGTCAAGGCGGGAAGCGAGTTTATGACTGAGTTTGCTGCGCGCCGGGAAACGCAGCTTCTGCGGGCGTCATAATCGTGTAACGCCTGTATAACGACACGCGAAAAATATACTTTTTGAGACGATGTGGCGTATTTTTACGATACTTACAGTAATTATAAAATGAATCTATATGTTATTATTGCAGAATAAATATATACTGAAACGCGTAAAATCGCATTCAAGGGTGCGCAGCCCGCGACCCGTTACGAGATGGCGTCCGTAGTGGCGCGCGCGCTCGTGACCGTCGACGCTGAAAAGGCCAGCAAGCAGGACCTCGAGCTCCTCAAGAAGCTCGTCATGGAATTCAAGGATGAACTCGACGCCCTCGGCGTGAAGGTCGACAGCCTCGACAAGAGAGTCGCCGTCCTCGAAGAGAACCTCGGCGGATGGAAGCTCCGCGGAATTTTCTGGTTTGACGCCAGCTTCGGCGGCGACGGCTGGTACCACGGTTCCGGCATGGACACCGAGTTCAACAAGCAGCGTCTTCGTATGTACCTGTCGAAGCAGATAGATGAGAATACCCTCTTCTATGCTGAGCTTCGTACCGGTGAAAACGAGGGCGAAGGCTGGGGCCGCGGCGATATCCTCAACAGCAAGATCCGTGACATCTATGTCCAGACGAAGCTCCCGTGGGATCTCGGATTCCGCGTTGGACGTCTCCTTAACGACTGGGAAGGCGACCGCGACTTCTACGATGAGACCGACGCTATGTTCACTGACTTCCGTTACGACGGATTCGAGCTCACGAAGACGTGGGGCGGACTCAAGGCTCAGGCTTTCGTAGGCCGCAATACCAACAGAGAGCATGATGAATTTGGCGTTGCTCTAGACAATATCCATGATGAAGTATGGGATAACGATGTTTTCATGGCCTACGGCCTTAACCTCGACTGGCAGATCAACGAGAAGTTCTTCGCCGGTGCGTCGTTGTTCATATTTGATAATGACGAAGACCATCTGAATATCACAGGTTATGTGGACGGTAAGCAGTACACCAGAAATATTCAGGGTGACTACGGTTTCAACACCTACAACGCCTACCTCGGTTATTCCTTCACGCCCGACATCACGCTGCAGGGAATCTACTACTGGCAGGATCTCGATGACGACCTTGCGAAAATACTGGGCACTGACGTCCCCGCTGGACAGAGCGCGGAAGATAGCCCGACCGCATGGAAGGCCGTCCTCAAGCTCGACCAGGATCTGCTGAAGTTCACCTCGCTGCGTTTCGAGTATGCTGAAACCGACAACATGTTCTTCGGCGTAAGAGACTACTACGGTCTCGGTACAGATACGGCCGACGCCCCGCACGTCCTCAGCAATATGCCGTGGAACAACGGGACGACCTCGACGATATTCGTGCGCGCCGACCAGCAGTGGAACGAGAAGTGGAGCAGCTACATCCGCTACGTCCACGCCGACTATGACACGAATGGACTCGACGATGCCGACAACTGGGGAGTTGCTGTGAAATACCAGTACACCCCGGCTATCGCTTTCCGTCTCGCCTATGACTACATCGACTTCGGTTCCGGCAACGGTAACGACAACAAGAACGGAGACGACCACGTCATCCAGTTCCGTACGACGATCAGCTTCTAGTTCATACTATTAGCAGAAAAAATAAAACAGAGGGCTGCGGCTCTCTGTTTTATTTTTATCTGGCAGTTTAAGTTCTATAATTCGGCCTTATTTGAATTAATCCTTATATTACGAAAAATGGAGGTAACGATTTGAGTAGAAAAATTTGGCCTTTAGCGGCGCTTGCGCTGCTGCTTTGCATCTTGACGATGGTTCCGGCGTCCGCGGACAGTTTCGACCAGGTTCTTAAAAGATGGACAAAAGACCGCCTATATAAAGGCGAGGACGATATAACAACGCTTAACATAGAGGTAACGTACTATTCGGCCGAGTTTATAGAGGCGTA
>UQVV01000172.1 GCA_900544635.1 uncultured Cloacibacillus sp.
TTTCCCGAAGCGCCTCGGCGCGCTGCACCCGGTCTATAAGACGCCGTACGCCGCGCTGATTTTCTTCACGACGCTGAATTTCGCGCTGCTTTTCCTGAGCTGGGCGCTCTCGTGGGATTTGAAGCCGCTGATGGGGATTCCGAGCGCGACTTTTCTTCTGGTCTACGCGATAGGGATGTTCGCCGCCGCGCGCGTGCTGCCGACAAAGACCGGCAAGGCCTGCGGCCTTCTCTCGGGCGCGCTCTCGCTCGCCGTATTCGCCTGCTCCGGCCGCTATATGCTCGTGCCGCTTTCCGTGGCGCTCTACTTCGTTTTGAGATATCGCGGGGAATTTAAGCGCTGATGGCGGAAGCGGCCTCACCGGCATTTCCGTGTTTCTCAGTTTTCGAGGCAATATCATTCGATTCCTTTTGCTGTTTTATTCCATATCGTTCGATTTTCTGATATTTTCGGCGTTGTATCGTATAATATAGAGACACGAAGGGGGCGGTGTCTATGATTATCACAGCGACCGAATTTAAGAATAATTTCGGTAAGTATCTTGATTTGATAGAGCATGAGGATATTTTCATCACCCGCAACGGCAAGACCGTCGCCAAGATGGTCAATCCCCGTATCTCCGCCGTTGATTCGCTGCGCGGCATGCTGAAGGACGCGCCTGTCGAAATCGATAAGGATTATCTCAGAGAGGAGCGGCTTTCAAAGTATGAGGATAATGTGTGACACGAATATCATTCTCGACGTGCTTCTGGACAGGCCGCCGTTCGCTGAAAATTCATGCGGGGTGCTGGCGCTGTGCGAGGCGCGGAAGCTCGAGGGCTTTGTCTCCGCATCGGCCGTGACAGATATTTTCTATCTGGTCAGGAAGCAGACGCACAGCACGGAGCTCGCGTATCGCGCCGTCGGCAAATTGCTGGAAATCGTCAAGGTCTGCGGCGTCACGGGCGACGACGTGCTCGCGGCATTTCAGAAAAAAGCCAAGGATTTTGAGGACTGTCTCGTCGCGGTCTGCGCGCGGTCCGTCAAGTGCGATTATATTGTCACGCGGAACAAAGCCGATTTCGCCGGTTTCGGCGTTCCCGCCGTAACGCCCGAAGAGCTTTTAGAGCTTGTGTAAACGCGCAAAAAAAAGAGCCGCGCTGAATTTCCGCGGCTCTCGTTTACTGTGATTGCGCTTTTTGTCCCCTTATCCTACGAATTTTTCATAACGACGCCTTCGACGGTGTCTGCGACGTGCTCGCAGGCGTCGGCGCATTTTTCGAGGTAGACGTAGATTTCGCGCCACGAGATTATCGCGACGGGGTCGCTGCACGTCGTGTGCAGGCTGCGCAGGCTTGCGATGAACAGGCGGTCGGCCTCTTCTTCCATGTTGTTGATGTTTATGATGTGCGTGTGCAGCGTCTTCGAGTGGCGGAAGTTCGCGAATTCGCCGAGCATCAGCTTCGTCTCTTCGCAGATGCGTATGACTATGTCGACGAGCTCGAGCGCGTCGGGGCGCATCTCGCGTATGTTGTTGCAGTAGATGCGCAGCAGGACGTCCTCTATCTTGTCCGTTATCTCGTCGATGTTCTGGCTCATCTGGATTATGTCTTCGCGCTCTATCGGCGTGATGAAGGCGTGCGCGAGGACGTTCATCAGCTCGTGCTTCTTCTCGTCGGCTCCGTGCTCGGCCTTGTGTATCTCCTCAAGCCGCGCCTCGAGGTCGTCGGGGTCGAAGTCCTTGAGCGCGTCGTGGAGCATGTGCGCCGCGCGGCAGGCGAAGTCCGCGCACATCGTGAAGTTCTCGAAGTAGAAGGAGTCGTGCTTTCTGCCCATGATTTTTTATTCTCTCCTTTTAATAACTTTTTAGAGGACGGCCATGAAGAGCTTCGCCATCGCGTAGCTGATGAGGCCGCAGCCGGGGAAGGTGAATATCCACGTAAGCATCATGTCCTTGACGACGCCGAAGTTTATCGCCGAAAGGCGCATCACCGCGCCGACGCCCATAATCGCGCTGGTCTTCGTGTGCGTCGTGGAGACTGGGATTCCGAAGAGACTCGACAGCAGCAGGCACGAGGCCGCCGCGAGGTCCGCGGAGAAGCCCTGGTATTTCTCGAGCCGCACCATGTCCATGCCGACGGAGCGGATTATCTTCTCGCCGCCGACGCTAGTGCCGAGCCCCATGACCGTGCTGCAGAGCAGCATCAGCCAGACGGGGATCGCGATGCCCGCGACGCTCGTCTCTCCGCTGCAGAAGGCCATGCCGAGGAAGAGGACGCCGATGAACTTCTGCCCGTCCTGCGCGCCGTGCATGAAGCTCATCGCGGCCGCGCCGAAAATCTGCGCGTATTTGAAAAATACGTTGGTCTTGCGCCTGTCCATGCCGGCGCAGACTATCGTAATCAGGCGGCAGATGCACCACCCGCTTCCGAAGCCGAGCGCGAGGCTCATGACGAGGCCGTAGACGACCTTGATCCATTCGGCGGCGTTGACCGCGTCGAAGCCGTTGTTTATCGCAAAGGCCGCGCCGGTCAGCCCCGCTATGAGGCTGTGGCTTTCGCTGGTCGGTATGCCGAAGTAGGACGCTCCGACGCTGTAGACGACGATAGAAAACAGCGCCGCGCAGAGTGCAATCAGCGCGGCGCCGGTATCTCCTCCGAAATCGACGATGTTGCTTATGGTGGCGGCTACGGAGCTGTTGATATGCGTCATTACGAGGACGCCGAGGAAGTTGAATATCGCGCTCGTTATGATGGCGGAGCGCGCCTCCATGCAGCGTGTGGTTATACATGTAGCGATGGCGTTGGGGGCGTCGGTCCATCCGTTGACGAAGATGACGCCGAGCGTAAGAAGAACCGTGATTGTCAAGATCGCGCTGGAGCCCATTTCATTCACAAAGTACAAGAACGATACGTCCATGAGACACGCTCGCTTCCATATATATTTTTTATTTCGGATAATTGCGGCATATTATTATGTCCGCAGCCGTCACATGCGGCGCAAGTTACGGCACTGTAACAATAACATTAAACATTCGTTCCGTCAATGTGAAGATAACGTGTCGTTCACATCAGACGCGCCGCGCGCGCACAAAAATACGGCGTCCCCCGGTCTCGCGGAGGACGCCGCTTTTTTGCGTTTTTGTCTGTTCTTATCTCATCACGCCGACTGTGGCGACGTAGCTGTTCCTGCCGACGGCGGAGCTGTCCACCTGGGAGAGCAGGCGGCCGTTTATCGGGGAGAGGATTTTTTCCACCGGCGTGCCGAAGCAGTCGGCGACGAAGCCTATCATCTGGCCGCGGCGCACCTTGTCGCCGACGGCGGCGACCGCCGAGTACAGGCCGGAGCGCTTCGCGTATATCCATTCCATGCTCTCGTATATCTGCGGCCGTCCGACGGGGGCCGTCGCGCCCTTTAGCGTGCCGAAGCGGCGCAGGACGTTCATCAGCCCCGCGAGATGGCGGCGGACGTTTTCGCTCGCCGTCGCCGTGCCGGTTTGCACGAGCGCGGAGGGGATGCCGATGTTCTCGTAGACGCTCGCGTAGCAGGTGCCCTTGTCCTGCCAGCGGCCCTCTGTCTCCGTTATCACAATGTTCGGGATGCCGTAGTAGTAGGCTATCTCGTGCGAGCCGTCGTTGAGCGCGCCGCTGCGCCCGCGGTGGTAGGTGGAGAGCGGCGCGGAAATACATAACGGCGAGGTGCTGTGGAGGTCGATGTGGTAGTCCGCGCCCTTTATCTCGTCGAGTATCTTCGCCGCCAGCGACTGCGCGTAGCCGCCGCCCGGGCGTCCGGGGAAGCAGCGGTTGAGGTTCGCCCCCTCCGCCGTGAGATGCGAGCCGCGCGTCTCGAAGGCCGCCGTGTCGCATACCGTGATGAATTTTACGCTTCCTTTTATATCCGACGGGGAGAGCTCGCGGAAGAGCCTTATCGCGGCGAATATCCCGCCGTACTCCCCGCCGTGGATGCCGGCCGTGATTACGGCGTCCGGCCCCTCGGAGTCTCCTGTCACGAGGGCCACGGGAAGATCTATACTTCGGCCGTCCTCGATGTCAAAGTGAACGATTTCTGTTTTTTTGCCGCCCATTGCTAAAACCTCTTTTGCTTTCTATCGGCTGGCCGGCGACAAAAAGACAGCGGGCGTCCGCTGCGGTCGCGCCGGCGTTTCCTTCCTCACTTATCGGATGACTGATAATAAATGTTTCTTATAATTATTCTCCTTTTAGTTTCATTTTCGGCGCTGCGCACGCCTATTCTCAAGGAGAAAGCACATATAATAAACGAAAAATTTTTTCGTCCGAAGAAAACTACTATAGTCTAACAAATCTTTCCGATAAGTCAATATTGTAACGTAAAAATAGCGGCGCGCTCCATAATTGACGCGAGTGGGCTATAATAAAGAGCGAAAAGCATTTGACTTTAACTAACGACTGGGTGCTGCGCGTGAAAAATTACATGGAACTTTACTTTGACGGCGTCGGGCGGATTCTGCTCGTGGACGAGGACGGCAGGCTGACGGAGCTGGGCTTTCTGAAGGAGCGCGCGCTTCCGGCGGGGCTGAACCTTGAGGAAACGCCGCTGCTTTGCGAGGCGCGCCGTCAGCTCGAGGAATATTTCGACGGCTCGCGCCGCGCCTTCGAGCTTCCGCTCGCGCCGAAGGGCACGCCCTTCCAGCTGCGCTGCTGGGAAGCGCTGCAAAAAATCCCCTACGGCAGGACGGCGACC
>UQVV01000173.1 GCA_900544635.1 uncultured Cloacibacillus sp.
CGTGCAGATGCAGATGTCGAAGTCCTCCATGCGGCCCCACTTGCGGTCCGTGTAGAACTCGTGATATTTCGCGCGCTTCTTGTCCACGTCGATGATGCGCTTGCGTATCTCGTCCTTCGTGAAGTCGAGCCCCTCGGGGACCATCGACATCTTCCTCTTCACGCGCTCCTCGAGGCTCGCGTAGATGAAGCAGTTGATCGGGTTCATGTTGCGCAGGATATAGTCCGCGCATCTCCCGACGACGACGCACGGGCCGCGCTCCGCGAGCGTGCGGATAAGCTTCGACTGCCCCTTATAGATGAGGTCCGACGGGAGATCCTGATAGAAGACCGGCATGGCGAAGCCCGGCATCACGGGACATATCGGCGGCGAACACTTCTCCTCGTGCGCTTCGATGAAGTTCACGTCGTACTTTCCGTCCTTCGCCAGAAGGTCGACCAGCTCCTTGTCGTAGAACTTCACGCCGAGGCGCTTCGCGAGCTTTACGCCTATCTCGTGGCCCCCGCTTCCGAACTGGCGGCTTATCGTAATGATCCGGCTGACCATGTCCTCACGTCCTCTCGCTTTGATTTGCTAATATTATACAGTCATTACGCTGCGAGCGCGCGGCGGCGGCGCGGCAAATCCGCGAAAGCGGAGAAATTTATACGAGACTCAGGCGCGGCGCGCGCGGCTTGTGCGCACGGCGGGCCGGTGCTAGACTACGGACGGATTCCAAGACTCGGGGGGGCGGCGCGATGCTTTATCTGAAAGAGGCGAACATGGAGGACGCGGCGAAGGAATACGCCTTCGTCAGCGAGCTGCCGCAGTGCGAGAACGGCTTTACGAACGAGTGCCCCGGCGTCTCCGAGGCGGAATTCACGTCGCGCGTGCTGCCGCGCATGATCGCCTTCGCGCGCGGCGAAGGGCTGCCCGCCGGCTACGTGCCGGAGACGAGCCTGTTCCTCTGGGAGGACGGCGAAATCGTCGGCCTCTTCCGCGTGCGCCACGCGCTCACCGAATGGCTGCGAAAGGGCGCGGGCCACATAGGCTACTCGATA
The DNA here is from genome assembly GCA_900544635.1 of uncultured Cloacibacillus sp. Lineage (GTDB taxonomy): Bacteria > Synergistota > Synergistia > Synergistales > Synergistaceae > Caccocola > Caccocola faecigallinarum. The sequence goes on from UQVV01000173.1 coordinate 1,041, forward strand.
GCGCGCGGAAGCCGAGGCCGCGGCCTCGCGACGCGCGGCCTCGCGCTCGCCCTCGACTTCGCGCGCTCCGTGGTGCGCGAGGATGAAATCTACATGTCCGTCAACAAAGACAACCCCGCCTCGCTGCGCGTGCAGCAAAAGAACGGCGCGTACATCCACCACTCCGACGACAAACAGCACTACACGCGGATAAAACTGTAAAAAATCCGAACCGGAGCATAAAACGAGCCGGGCGGCGTCGATTCGCCGTCCGGCTCTTGTCTTGCCGTTGCTGCGCGTTACCGGCGCAGGAGCAGCACCGTGAGGTCGTTGACGTTAGTGCCGGTCGGGCCGGTGATTATGAGGCCGTTGCACTCTTTGAGCGCGTGGTAGGCGTCGTTGTCGGCGAGGACTGCGGTCACGTCGATTCCCTTCGCGCGCAGCGCCGCCATAGTTTCGCCGTCGCAGTAGCCGCCTGCGGCGTCGGTCGGGCCGTCCGTGCCGTCGCTGCCGACGGAGAAGACGGCTGCGTCTTTGACGCCGTCGAGCAGAGGCGCCGCCGCGAGCGCTATTTCCTGGTTGCGTCCGCCGAGGCCGTGGCCCGTGAGGTGGACGACGGTCTCTCCGCCCGCGATGTAGGCGAGCGATTTTTCCGTGTCTTTGTGCGTGCGCGCTATCGCGCCGAGGAAGCTGCCCGCGTCGCGCGCGGTGCAGGAGAGCTCGGCGGTGAGGACGACGGGCTCGTAGCCGAGGCCGCGGCATACTTTTTCCGCGGCGGCGCAGAGCTGGCGCACGCTGCCCGTTATCTGCGTCTCGACGTTGTCGAGGCTCTTCGGCGTCTCCTGCGAGAGGAAGGCCATAGCTTCTGGCGAGAGCTTGAGATTATAACGCTTGACTATCGCCTGCGCCTGTTCGCAGGTGGAGCTGTCGGGGTAGGCCGGGCCGGAGGCTATCATGTCGAGCGGGTCTCCGATGATGTCGGAGAGGACGACGGAGAATACCTTCGCGGGCGCGCAGAGCTGCGCGAAGCGTCCGCCCTTGACCGCCGAGAGGCGTTTGCGCAGCGTGTTCATCTCGACTATGTTCGCGCCGCAGGCGAGGAGCTGCTTCGTGATGTCCTCGAGCTCCTCCGTCGGGATGAGCGGCTTCTCGAAGAGCGCCGAGCCGCCGCCGGAGAGCAGGAAGAGCACCGTGTCCTCGGCGGTGAGGTTTTCTACGAGCTTTATCGCCTCGGCCGTCGCAGCGAACGAATTCGCGTCGGGGACGGGATGGCCCGCCTCGAAGATGCGCGTGTGCGGAAGCTCGCCTTTCGAGTGGTCGTACTTCGTTATCACGACGCCGTCGTCTATCTTGTCGCCGAGTATCGCGCATGCGGTGCTCGCCATCTGCCACGCCGCCTTGCCAACGGCTACCATGACGAGCCTGCCGGGGCCGAACTCGCGTCCCTCGAGCGCCTTTGCGACCGCCGTGTCGGGCAGCGCCGCGCGCAGCGCTTCGGCTATGATTTTATCCGCGTCTTCTCTGATTCTGCTCATTTTGAAAAAAGCTTCTCCCTTCGTAAAATCCGCGTGAGCGGCATAAATTTCCATCAGAATTATAAAATAAAAAAGGCCGCCCGAAGCGGACGGCCCGATGTGATTTTTGCCTATTTCGTTTAGACAAGGAACAGCGACGCGATGTAGATGATTACTATCATCGTGATGCCCATTACGGCGGTCATGCCGGTCTGGCAGCGGTAGGCGTCGCTCGGCTTCATGTCGGAGAATTGTGAGACGACCCAGAAGTAGGAGTCGTTCGCGTGCGAGGCGACCATGGAGCCCGCGCCTATCGCCATGACGACGAGGACGCGGCCCAGCGGGCTGCCGTAGCCCATCGTCTCGATGAGCGGGGCCATCATTGCGGAGACCGTTATCATGGCGACGGTGGAGGCGCCCATCGCGAGCTTCATTATCATCGCGATGAGGAACGGCACGATTACGCCGAGGCCGGAGGCTAGCAGGCCGGTGGTCGCGTCCGCTATCGGCAGCAGGCTCAGTATCGCGCCGAAGGAGCCGCCCGCGCCCGTGATGGCGATTATCGCCGCGGAGTCGCTGACGCCCTGCGTGACCCATTTGAGCGTGTTTTCCTTCTCGCTCTTCGGAATGAGCGTCATAGCGAGGAATACGCCGAGCATGAGCGCGACGACGGGGTTTCCTATGAAGTTGAGGAACTTGAAGGCGAAGCCCTCGCCGAGCGGGCGGCTCGGGAACGAGACGACGGAGGCGATTCCTATGAGGATTATCGGAAGGAATATCGGCGAGAAGCTGTGGAGCACGCCGGGGAGCTTTCCGTATTTCTCGACGAGCTCTTCCATCGTATACTGCGAGTTGGCCGGGATTTCGACCTTGCTGGAGATTTTGCTCGCGTAGAGCACCGCGACGGCGACGCCGGGGACGGAGAGGATGAGGCCGACGATTATCGTGAGGCCGAGGTCCGCGCCGAGGGTTCCCGCCATCGCTATCGGTCCGGGCGTCGGCGGGACTAGGCAGTGGGTCGCGTAAAGTCCGCCGGAGAGCGCCGTCGCCATGACGGCGAGCGACTTATTGCTCTGCGCGGCGAGCGCACGGCTTATCGGGGAAAGGACGACGAAGCCCGAATCGCAGAAGACCGGGATTCCCGTCACGTAGCCCATCGCGCCCATCGTAAGGACGCTGCGCTCCTTGCCGACGACGTTCAGGATGCTGTTCGCCATCGTGAGCGCCGCGCCGGTTTTCTCGAGAATCGTGCCGATTATCGTTCCGCAGAGGATGACGATACCGATGTTCGCGAGGATGTTGCCGAAGCCGCTCTTGACGGTGTTGATTACCTTAACCGCGTCGAAGCCGCAGACGAGCCCCATCGCAATCGCGATGACGACCATCACGATGAACGGATGGATGTTGAACTTGGAGATGGCGATTATCATCGCCACCACGGCGATAAAAATAACGCCGAACATGAATAACGCTGACATGTTGCTCTTCCTCCCTATTGGGTTAAATTAAAGGCGTTCGCAGCCTTAACTGCCTGTGATACAAAATGCAGAGGCGCAGCAGGAACTCGCGCTCGAACGAGCCGCCCACGCCGGGGCAGACGGCCTCCCAGAGCCTCCGCATGCGGTACTGCAGCGTGTTCTTGTGGACGTGGAGCGCCTCCGCGGCCTTCGTCACGCTGCCGCCCGCCTCGTAGTACGCCGCGGCGGTGGCGAGCATCGTCTCAAGCTCGCGTCCGCTGAACCGCTCTCCGAGCTCGCGGTACATCCTTCCGACGAAATCCTCTTCGCGCTCCGCGGCGCGCCGCATGAGGTAGGCGAAACGGCACTGCGGGTCCGTTATGTCGAAGACGCCGCACTCGCCGCGCCCGCCGAGCGTCAGCGCCTCGCAGCCCGAGGTGCGCGCCTCTTCGAGAACCGCGCAGAGATGTCCCGCGCAGAGCTGCACGGCGGCCGCCGCGGCGTCCTCGGCGCAGCCGTGCGCGCGGCGCAGATACCCGCTGTCGCCGCCGCTTTTCAGCACGAGAAGTTTATCCTCTATAACAGCCCACACGTCGCGCTCCGCGTCCACCAGCCTCTGCGACTGGAGCTCCTCGGCGACGCGGCTCA
>UQVV01000174.1 GCA_900544635.1 uncultured Cloacibacillus sp.
GAAGCGGAGAGCCGCGACTTCATGAACGCCGCGGAGAACGCGGCGGAGGCCGAGGAGGCGAAGCGGGGGACGGCGGCGTGAGCGACGGAGAGGAGAGCTTCATAAGCCACCTCGAAGCCCTGCGCGGCGCGCTGCTGCGCTGCGTAACCGTCACGGCGGCGCTCTTCCCGTTCGGCTACTTTCTAGCGCCGCGCGTCATCTCCGCGCTGACGGCCTGGTGCTTCCCCGACGGCGCGGCGCTGCACTACTTCGCGCCGATGGAGGTTTTCTTCGTGCAGCTGCGGCTTGCGCTCGTAATCGCGCTCGTCCTCGCCTATCCGTGGAACGCGGCGCAGATATGGCGCTTCGTCCTGCCCGCGCTCTACAAGGATGAACGCCGCGCCCTCTCGCGCGCCGTGCTCGCCTCGACGCTGCTCTTCGCCTGCGGCGCGGCCTTCTGCGCGGGGCTCGTGCTGCCCGCCGTGATGAAATTTTCGGGCGGCTTCGCGCACGACGCGCTCGAGGCGAGCATCGGCCTTGCGAACTTCGCGGGACTCGCGGGCTGGCTCACGCTCGCCTTCGGCCTCATGTTCCAGACGCCAGTCATAGCTCTGCTCGCGGTGCGCTTCGGCGTTGTATCGGCGGAGAGCCTCGGACGCAGGCGCCCCTACGTGATGACGCTGATACTCGTCGCCGCTGGCATACTGACGCCGCCCGACGTGATAAGCCAGCTCGTCATGGCGGTGCCTACGTGGCTGCTCTTCGAGCTCGGGCTTTTCGCGGCGCGGCGGATTGAACGCAGAAACGCGGAAAGCGCGGCGATTGCGGAAGAACGGCCCGCGCGTGCGGCGCGCGCATAAGACGCGCGCAATGCCCCAAGAGCATGGCGAAGCGATATACGACAGGTATTAGACGCGAGGGCGCAAAGCTTTTATATTGTAAGCGCGCCGGGGACGAAGTGCCCGCCGCGCACGAAGCGGAGCGGCGCGCTTACGACTTCACCGAAAGGGCGTAGAAAATGACTATCGACAAAATGAGCGGAATCTGCGGAATAAGCGCGGCGACGCTCGAGCATTACAGGGAGCTCGGACTTCTGCCCGACGCGGGCGAGGACGAGACGCTGCGCCGCCTCGGCGGGATAAGCTCGTTCGCGAAGGCGGGGCTCGCGCCCGAGAGGCTCGCGGAGAACCCGGTGCTTCTCGACGAAAGCGCGGCGACGCTCGACGAGCGCGTAAGGATTATGAAAAAAGAGCGCTTCCGCCTGCTCGACGAGCTGCACGCAAAACAGCAGGCGCTCGACTGCCTCGACTGTATAATAAGGAAAATCAAAAGCGGCGGCTGCGTCTGCCGCTGAAAGCAAAGGAGAGGCTTTGAGATGAAGATGAAGAGATTTATCCTGACGTTTGCCGCAGCCGCGGCGATCTGCGCGGCTTCCGCGGCGGGAGCGGACGAAGCGAGACACTTCACCGCACCCTCGACGGTCAGCCCCGAGATGGCGGCGGCTGTGGGCAAGACGGCTGGCGAGCTCTGGTACAGCGAGCCGAAGAGCGTCGAAGAATGGAACAAAATAACGGGCGGCTACACGGAATGGGCCGCGCCGCACGCCGTCGAAACCGCGAAGCAGCTCGGCGTGACGATAACGGAGGAAAAAATCGCGGGCGTCACGGTGCGCACGCTGACGCCGAAAACTATCGACGAGGACAAGAAGGATAAAATAATTTACTACATCCACGGCGGCGGCTACGTCTTCGGAGAGGGCGTCGCCGGCACGACAGAAGGCACGCTCATGGCCTACTACAACAACTACAAGGTCGTCGCGGTGGATTACCGCCTCGCGCCGGAACATCCGTACCCAGCCGCGATAGACGACGCGTTCGCTGTCTACAGGGAGCTCGTCAAAAAATACGGCGCGCAGAATATCGCGGTGCTCGGCACATCGACCGGCGGCGCGATGACGCTGATACTCGCGCTCCAGTGCATAGAGGGCGGCGTCCCCGTCCCCGGCGCGCTCATATCGGGCACGCCGTGGAGCGAGATGGACAAGATAGGCGACAGCTACGTGACGAACGAAGGCGTGGACAACATCCTCGGCACCTACGACCATCTGATAAAGGCCTCGGCCGAGGTCTACGCCGGCGGCGCTGACCTCAAAGACCCGCTCATCTCGCCCATATACGCGAAGGGCGAAGAGCTTGCGCAGTTCCCGCCCACGCTGCTCGTCACCGGCACGCGCGACCTCTTCCTCAGCAACACGGCCCGTATGCACAAGCTGCTGCTGATGAACGGCGCGGAGGCGGAGCTGCTCGTCTACGAGGCGCTGTCTCACGCGCAGTACTACCTGGTTCCCGACGCGCCCGAGACGGCGGACCACCACAAGCTGATGGATATGTTCCTCGACGAACATTTTCTGAAAAAGAACTGAAACGCAGCGCGGCCCAGACGAAACGGGCCGCGCGCTTCAAATCAACGGGGAGGCGTTAAAAAATGACGATAGGCGAAGCTTCTGAAAAGACCGGACTAAGCGCGGACACATTGAGATATTACGAGAAAATCGGACTCATACCGCCAGTCCCGAGAAGGGAGAACGGCCTGCGCGACTACGGCGCGGAGACGATAAAGCTCGTCGCGCTCATACAGCGGCTCAAGGAGACCGGAATGCAGCTCGAAACGATACAGGCCTACCTGCGGCTCGCCATGCTCGGCAGCTCCACGCGCGAAGAGCGCCGCGAGCTCCTCCTCGAAACACGCGAAAATATAATGAAAAAGATAGACGGCCTGCTCGCCTGCCTGCGCCGCGCCGACGATCAGCTCGCGCACTACGAGAGCACAGTGACGCCCGAGACGGAGCTCGCCGTGAGCGGCTGGGCCGCGCGGGAGACGCGCACGGGCGCGGCGGCGTAGCGCAAAATCACGCGCGGAAGAGCAAAGCTTCCCACTCTCCGCCAAGCGGCGGACAGCCGCTCAGCCCGCAGACGAAGCGGAAGAGCGGCGAGCTTGCGCGGATTTCATAAAACTCGCCCGACGAGAACTCAACGTCTATATATCTGACGCAGGCGGAGGCCCCGCCGCAGTCGAGCGCGTCGCAGCGATAGACGACGGACGTTATCTCTCCCGCGGAAGCTGCGTCGGACTCGAAAAAATTTTCCTCTGACAATTTTTCGGCAATCAGCCCAAGCTCGTATTTCGTAATCATCGCGCGCCTCCGGAAATTTTTATTCGCCGGCGCTAAGTTTACCACTGCCGCGCGCGCCGCGGCGCTTGACTTCAACCGCGCTCAAAGAGATATAAAGTAACCGCCGGAGCCTCGCGCGAAAGGAGAGAGACGCATGGAAAAAGAATTCATATATTTCTGCCGCCATTTCTGGATCGTGCTCCGCGACATCGCGCCCTTCTGGGCGGCGGGAATCGTCGGCGGCTCCGTCGTCTCCGTATTCGCGAAGGAAAGACTCAACGCGCTCTTCGCGCGCATATCGCGCGGGCGCTTCTCGATACTCGCGGCGAGCGCGATAGGCGTAGCCTCGCCGCTCTGCATGTACGGCACTGTGCCGCTCGCGGCCTCGTTCTCGGAAAAAGGCATGGATGACGGCGTGCTCGCCGCGTTCATGATGAGCTCCGTGCTGCTCAACCCACAGCTGATGATTTACACCGCGGCGCTCGGCGCGGAGGCGCTCGCCGCGCGCACGGCGGCGGCCTTCCTATGAGGCGCGGCGGCGGGATTTCTCGTCCGGAGATTTTTCCGCGGCGGCTTCTTCAATTTCGACGGCTTCGCGCGCGCGGAGAACCGCGACACAGATCCGAACCTCGCCGCGCGCCTGCTGAAAAACATAGGCCGCAACATCCGCGCCACAGCGCCGGGCTTCCTCGGCGGCGTCGCGCTGACCGCCGCGCTCATGCGTCTCGTCCCGTCGCGCGCGATAGCGGGAGCCTTCGGCGAAAGCGGCTTCGGCATCGCCGCCGCGGCGCTCGCGGGCGTGCCGCTCTACTTCTGCGGCGGCGGCACGATACCGCTGCTCGCCGAATGGATGGGCCGCGGCATGGGCATCGGCCCCGCCGTCGCCTTCATGCTCTCCGGCCCCGCGACGAAGCTGACGAACCTCGGCGCGCTGAAGACGGTCCTCGGCGCGCGCAGCTTCGCGCTATACATAGCCTTCTCTCTGACCTTCGCCGTCGCGGCGGGATACGCCGCGGCCTTTCTCCAATAGTTCCGTTCTTCCCTCAAAGCGCCCCGCCGCCGGCAACAGCGGCGGGGCTTCTTATGTCCGCCGCACCGGCGCTGATTATATCTCCTGATTATGCTGATTATCTGATTATCAAATATAATCAGATAATCAGCAGATAGATTACAAGCAATCAGAAGCAGTAAAAGGCCGGCTTCGCCGCGGCGCCGCCCTTTAATTATTTCGACGCGCCAGAATTTATATAATAACGCACATTGCTGCCGCTTCCCTCTTTGACGAGCAGGCCGTCGCCGGTGAGCTTCCTTAACAGCAGCACCGCGGTCGCCTGTGATATCTCAAACGCTTTTTCCAGATCCTTGCGCGTAACATATCCGTTTTCTCGGCACAGCTCCTCAATTACGCGAACACGCTCTTCTTTTGCTCTTTCCCTACGCGCAGGCACCTTTTCCGCGACTGC
>UQVV01000175.1 GCA_900544635.1 uncultured Cloacibacillus sp.
TGACGTTGCCGCGCACGGCGAATTCTCTGAATTCTTTTATCCAGCCAGTCATTTTTTTTTCTCCCGTATTTTTAGATAGTTCGCGCCGCGACTGGGAATATCATAAAAATCCCGCGAGGCAGTGAAATTTTCGACTTTCGGACGGTTTCGGCTACGCTCCGCAGCCCGTGCAGCCGCCGCATTTTTCGGTGCGCACGCCGGTGCAGCCTTCCGGCTTCGGCGCTGGTTTGCCGTGACGGCAGCCGCCGCCCTCGGTCATCATCTCGAAGACGGGGACGTAGATTGCAAGCAGCGCCGCGGCGTTCTCACGGCATCCGCAGCCGGAGACGTTGCGCAGCGCGCACTCGCCGCCGCAAAGCGGCACGGCTTTTTCTATATCTTCGAGCGTGCGCGCGCCCTCTGTGATCGCGTTCAGGACGGCGTTTTTCGTCGTCCCAGTGACGGCGCATACAGGCGTTCCGGCTTTCGCGTCGCGCCAGAGCCCTTCAAGGTCTATCATCAGAAATTCCTCCCTTTCGCTTTTCGTTCCGCACGCGGATATTGTAGCTTAAATCCGCTACGCTGTGGCGGCTTCGCGCCTGCTTCGGCTTTCTGCGGCTGAGTTTATGGCGTAGAATATGCCGTGAAATTTACGTTCGGGAGGGATTTTATGCTTGTCATCGAAACGGAGCGGCTCGTGCTGCGCGAGCTGACGGAGTCGGATTTTGAGGCCGCGCGCGAAATCTTGGGCGACGCGCGGGTGATGTACGCCTGGGAGCACGGCTTTTCGGACGCGGAGACGCGCGCGTGGATTGCGGAAAACATTGCGAGGTACCGGCGCGACGGCTTCAGCTACCTCGCGGCGGTCGAGCGCGCGGGCGGCGCATTGGCTGGCTTCATCGGCCCGCTGGTCGAAACGGTGGACGGCGAGCGCCGCATGGGCGTCGGCTACATACTCGGCAAAAACTTCTGGGGGCGCGGCTACGCGACGGAAGGCGCGGCGGCCTGCATAGATTATGCGTTCGACCAACTCGGCGCGGACGAGGTCATAGCCGAGATACGGCCTGAAAACAGCGCTTCGCGGCGCGTGGCTGAACGCCTCGGCATGACGGCGCGCGAGAGTTTTGTAAAAATCTACAAAGGCAAAGAGATGCCGCACCTTATCTACATCGTGACGAAGGACGAATGGCTGAAGAGCGGGCTGGCGGCGCGTAAAGATCCCGCGAAATAACGGCGCACGGAGGAGGATCGTATGGACGGTTCGGAGGCCGCGGACTTCGTCATAACGCCCATGACGGCGGCGCGAATCGAGGAATATGTCGGCGTTTTTATAAGCGTTTTCACAAAGGAGCCGTGGAACGACGTTTACGAGTCGCGCGGTCAGGTGCGGCGGTTTTTTGAAAATTACATGGCGGACAGTTATTTTCTCGGCTTCTCGCTCGAACGCGGCGGCGCGTGCGCGGGGCTCTGCTTCGGCGCGAGGAAGCCGTGGCTCGGCGGCATGGAGTACTGGATTGACCAGTTCTGCGTCGCGGAGGATTTTCAGCGGCGCGGCGCGGGCACGCTCTTTCTCTCGCTCGTCGAGGAGGAGGCGCGGCGGCTCGGCCTGAACGGAATTATGCTCGCGACGGCGCGCGGCTTCCCGGCGGAGAATTTTTATCTCAAAAACGGCTTTCGCCGCCTCGACGACACCGTGCTGCTGGTGAAATAGCGTCCCGCCGCGCTACATGAAGAGCGGCGCGGCGGCGACGCCGGCGACGGCGGAGGCGGCTATGTAGACTATCGGGTGCTTTTTGAACTTCCGTATGAGGAACAGAATCAGCACAAAATATGCGATGCGCCACCACGGCATGGCGGAGAGCGGCGGCATCGCCTCGCCTATGTGGACGACGGCGATGCGGAAGACGTCGAAGCCCGCGGCGGCGATGAGCCCGGTCACGGCGGGGCGCAGGCCGTAGAACATGTAGTCGACGTACTTGTTGCCGCTGAATTTTTCAAGGGATTTCGAGACGAGCGTGATTATGACTATCGCGGGAATGATCGTGCCGAGCGTCGCTACTATCCCGCCCGCCACGCCCGCGAGGTTGAAGCCGACGTAGGTCGCCATGTTGATGCCTATCGGCCCCGGCGTCGATTCCGATATCGCTATCATGTCGGTGATGAAGCGCTCGCTGAACCAGCCGGTGCGCTGGCTGAGCTCCTGGAGGAACGGTATCGTCGCCATCCCGCCGCCGACGGCGAAGAGCCCTATTTTGAAGAATTCTATAAAAAGCTGAAGCAGTATCATTTACTTCGCGGCCTCCTTCTTCGCGGCGAGCGTTTTGCAGACGACGCCGAGCAGCGCCGCGCCGACGATTACCGGAATCGGCGATATCGATGTGAACTCCATCAGGACGAAGACCGCGGCGCAGAGCGCGACGCCGAGCTTGTCCTTGACGCCCTTCTTCCAGAGGCCGAGCACCGCGTCGAGTATCAGCGCGACGACGCAGATAGCGATGCCGTTCATCGCCTCTTTGACATATATGTTGTCCTGGAAGTTCGTGAGGAAGGCGGCGATTATGCTGATGATTATGATGCATGGCGAGACGCAGCCGAGCGCGGCGGCGATTCCGCCCGCGGTGCGGCGCACGTGGTAGCCGATGAAGACGGCGACGTTTACTGCGATGATGCCGGGCAGCCCCTGGCTGACGGCGTAGAAGTCCATCACCTGCTCGTCGCTGACCCAGCGCTTGCTTTCGACGCATTCGCGCTTGAGTATCGGCAGCATCGTGTAGCCTCCGCCGAACGTTACGGCCCCCATTTTGAAAAACGACAAATATAAATCGAGCAGTTCTTTCATTTATCGAATCCTCCGCTTTCTTTCGGGCGCTCGCGCCCATTACGCTACTATACTACCGGCGGCGCAAAAGAGCCAGAGCGCGCCGTCATTTCGGGGCGCGGCGCGTATTTAACGGCGACAGGAATTGCATTTGTCAGCGGCTCCGCCCTTACGCTTTATCTTTGTTTGACAAACGCGGCATATGAAATAAAATTTACATGATCGGTATTTATTCCGGCGCTTTAAGCCGCCGGCGTAAAAACTTCCTGTTTCCGCAGACACGGAGGTGTTGCGTGCAGATGCTAAGGCCTTTCATATATCTGACCTCGTTCTCGGTCATGTTCTTCCTGACCGAATTTGCGCTCCACACGCACCTCAACGCCTTCGGCGCGCGGACGATGACCGCGCTCTACGCCGCGGCGATGTTTATAAACGGATGCGGCTACCTGCTCTTCCCGCTGCTCGCGCGGACGCGGATGGCCGCGGCGGATAAAAACCGCTTCGTCCCCGCGACGGCCGCGCTCTTCGTCATCTCCGCGGCGCTCGCCGAAATATTCACGCAGCCAGGGCCGAGAATCCTCTTCTCGTTCGCCGCGATGGCTTTGGGCGGCTTCCTCGGCGGCGCGTCGCTCTGGGCCGCGGCTGTCGCGCTGCGCCCGACCGGCATGACGGGAAAGCTCTACGCCGCGGCGATAGCCGCCTCCGTCGCCGTACAGTACCCGATACAGAACTACTTCGCCGCGCCGCACCTCCGCCTCGCAGTGGTCGCCGCGGCCGCAGCCCTCTTCGTCAGAACCATGCCGCCGTCGCCCGGCGAACCGGCGCGCCGCCTCCCGCCGGAAAAACGCGGAACGCCCGCCGCCGATTTTATCTTCGCCGCCGCGATGGTCGTGCTCCTCAGCTACTTCTACAGCCTCGGGGACGGCGTGCTGATGAAACTCAACGCCGAAGGCAAGCTGACCGTCTTCAAATGGCCGCGCCTCTTCTACATCCTCTCCCTGATGATCGCGGGATGGGCCGCCGACCTGCGCAGCGGGCGCGTCATCGCCTTCGCCGCCCTCGCCGCCGCGGCCGTGACCGGATTCTACCCCTTCTTCCTCGCCGGGGATGCGGAAAGCTACCAGCTCTTCCACCTCTGCTTCTGGTGCTTCGCCGGATTCTACGTCGTATACTTCAGCGTCCCCTTCATGCGCACGGCTGAAGAAAGCGGCTTCCCCGAGCTCTGGGCCAGCCTCGGCAGGATAATAAAACAGTTCGTCAACTGCGCCGGCGTAGTATTCGCCTCGGCGCTGACCGAAGTTTCCGGCGCGCGCTGGATATTCTGGTGCAACGCCGCGCTCGTCGCCGCTATGGCGGCGTGGCTCGCCTTCGGGCGGCGTATCGGCGTCGGCGAATCCCCAGCGCCGGAAACCGAAGACTACGCCCCGGCCGCCCCGCAGGCGACGGAAGACGAACGCATAGCGGCCTTCGCCGAAAAATACGGCCTCTCCGCGCGCGAGACGGAAATACTGAAAATGCTCGCCGACAGAAATGCGGAACAGACGACGCAGGAACTCGCCGACGCCCTCGGCGTGAGCCGCCGCACCTGCGAACGCCGCCTCTCCGCGCTCTACGCAAAAACCGGCGTCAGAAACAGGGCCGACCTGATGATCGCCTACATGCGCGAAACGCGCTGACCCCGCGCGCACTCCCAGCCGGACGAAGACAAAAGCAGAAAAACAAAAAATATAAGCTGAAGAACAAAAGAGAGGCGCGCGCCTCTCTTTTCCTTTTCATCCGAAAAACCGCCGCGCGCGAAATTCACCGCGTCC
>UQVV01000176.1 GCA_900544635.1 uncultured Cloacibacillus sp.
GTTCGGCGAACACGGCGGGCAGTACATTCCCGAGACGCTGATGAACGCCGTCATCGAGCTTGAAGAGGCTTACAACAGGTACAAGGACGACGCGGATTTCCGGAGCGAGCTCGCCGCGCTGCTTAATGACTACGCGGGCAGGCCGTCGCGGCTCTACTTCGCGAAGCGCATGACGGAGGACTTGGGCGGCGCGAAGATATACCTCAAGCGCGAGGACCTGAACCACACCGGCGCGCACAAGATAAACAACGTGCTCGGACAGGCGCTCCTCGCGAAGCGCATGGGCAAAACGCGCCTCATCGCCGAGACCGGCGCGGGGCAGCACGGCGTCGCGACGGCGACGGCGGCGGCGCTCTTCGGCATGGAGTGCGAGGTCTTCATGGGACGCGAGGACATCGAGCGCCAGGCGCTCAACGTCTACCGCATGAGGCTGCTCGGCTCGACGGTCCATTCCGTCGAGAGCGGCACCGGGACGCTGAAGGACGCCGTCAGCGAGACTATGCGCGAGTGGACGCGCCGCATCGCCGACACTCATTACGTCCTCGGCTCGTGCATGGGGCCGCACCCATTCCCGACGATAGTGCGCGACTTCCAGGCCGTCATATCGAAAGAGATTAAGGAGCAGCTCGCGCAGGCCGAGGGCAGGCTGCCCGACGTCGTGCTCGCATGCGTCGGCGGCGGCTCGAACGCCATCGGCACGTTCTACAACTTCATCGGCGACCCGTCCGTGAAGCTCATCGGCTGCGAGGCGGCGGGGCGCGGCGTCGACACGCCCGAGACGGCGGCGACGATAGCGACGGGACGGCTCGGCATCTTCCACGGCATGAAGTCCTACTTCTGCCAGGACGCCTACGGGCAGATTGCGCCCGTCTATTCGATTTCCGCGGGGCTCGACTATCCCGGCATCGGCCCCGAGCACGCCTACCTGCACGACACGGGCCGCGCCGAGTACGTCCCCGTCACCGACGACGAATCAGTCGAGGCCTTCGAGTATCTCGCGCGCACGGAGGGCATAATCCCCGCGATCGAGAGCGCGCACGCCGTCGCGCACGCGATGAAGATCGCGCCGCAGATGGGAAAAGACAAAATAATCGTCGTCTGTCTCTCTGGACGCGGCGACAAGGACTGCGCGGCGATAGCGCGGTACAGAGGAGAGGATTTGCATGAGTAACATCAGACGTGCCTTTGAAAAGGGCAAAGCCTTTATACCATTCATCACCTGCGGAGACCCGAGCCTCGCGGTCACTGAGGAGCTCGCCTGCGCGATGGCGGAGGCCGGAGCCGACCTCATAGAGCTCGGCATACCCTTCTCCGACCCGACCGCGGAGGGGCCGGTCATCCAGGCCGCGAACGTCCGCGCGCTGCGCGGCGGCGCGACGACCGACAAGATACTCGAGACGGCGCGCCGCATCCGCACGCGCGTGGATACGCCGCTCGCCTTCATGACCTACGCTAACGTCGTCTACTCCTATGGCATAGAGCGCTTCGCCGAAGCCGCGGCCTCGGCGGGCGTCGACGGCCTCATACTGCCCGACGTGCCATTTGAGGAAAAGGAGGAGTTCGCCGTCCCGTGCCGCAGGCACGGCGTCGAGGTTGTCTCCCTGATAGCGCCGACCTCGCACGAGCGCATAGCGACGATAGCGCGCGAAGCCGAGGGCTTCGTCTACTGCGTTTCGTCGCTCGGCGTTACGGGCGTGCGCGGCGCGATAACGACGGACGTCGGCGCGATGGTGCGCCTCGTCAAGCGCGAGAAGGACATACCGTGCGCCGTTGGCTTCGGCATATCGACGCCGGAGCAGGCGGCGTCGATGGCCTCGCAGTCCGACGGCGCGATAGTCGGCAGCGCGATAGTCAAGCTCTGCGAAAAGTACGGCGAGGAGTGCGTGCCGCACGTCGCGCGGTACGTGCGCGAGATGGCGGAGGCCGTACACGGCGCGTAAATTTTTCGCGCGCGGAACAAAACGACGCGGCGGACGGGGCTTTTCGGCTTCGTCCGCTTTTTTGCGCTGACGCCGCACTGTAATCTTTATGCTAAAATACCTTTGTTAAGAGAGCGGAAGGAGGCTCGCCCCGCTATGCTCAGCTGCACGAAGATGAACGGAAACGGCAACGACTTCATAATGATAGACAACAGGACGCTCGCATACGGCGCGGAGGAGCTGGCGCGCCTTGCGCGGCTGCTCTGCCGCCGCGGCCTCTCGGTCGGTGCGGACGGGCTGCTCGTCGTCGAACCGTCGGAACGCGCGGACTTCCGTATGCGCCTCTTCAACAGCGACGGCTCGGAGGGCGAGATGTGCGGCAACGGCGCGCGCTGCATAGCGCGCTACGCTTTCGAGAAGGGAATAGTAAAATCCCCGTCGATGCGTTTCGAGACGCTCGGCGGCGAGGTGCGCGCCTCGGTCGACGGCCGCATGGCCGCGCTCGAGCTCGCGCCGGTGTCGCTCGACGAAGCCGTCAGAGGCTGCGTCACGGCCGACGGCGTCGATTACGAATACACATATATAATAGTAGGCGTGCCGCACACGGTCATATTCGAGGAGAAACGCAGCCGGGCCTTCGCGGACTACGCCCCTCTCGGGCGCGCGATACGAGAGCGCGCGGATCTGTTCCCGCGCGGCACGAACGTGAACTTCGCCGTCGCCGCGGACGGCGGCCTCGACGTAATGACATACGAGCGCGGCGTCGAGGATATGACGCTCTCGTGCGGGACGGGCTCGACCGCCTCGGCGATCGCCGCGATGCAGCTCGGCCTCTGCGGCACGGAGACGCGCGTGACGAACCCCGGCGGCGTGAACGTCGTGAAGCTCGCGTTCTCGGAGGACGGGCGCACGGTTTTCCCGAAGCTCGAAGGCGCGATGCTGATGACCGCGGAGCTTGAGATTCTCCCCGAGGCGCTCTTATAATGAAAAATCATTGCCGCTGGCAAAAGATTTATGGAGGTAGATGCAATGCCTAAACCGTGGTGGCGAGAGACGATAGAGACGGTGCTCTGGGCGGTCGTCCTGGCGCTGATACTCCGCACATTCGTAGTGCAGGCTTTCTGGATTCCGAGCGGCTCCATGATACCGACGCTCGAGATAGGCGACAGGGTGCTCGTCCTTAAATTCTGGTACCACCTTCCGAACAACGGCCCGGAGCGCGGCGACATAGCCGTCTTCAAATATCCGGTCGACCCGCGGCGCGACTTCGTGAAGCGCGTCATAGGGCTGCCGGGCGACACAGTCGAGATGCGCAACGGCACGGTCTTCGTCAACGGCACGGAGGTCTTCGAGCCCTACGTCAAGAACACAGACAGCTACAACATGGCCCCCGTCAAGGTGCCGGAGGGGCATTATTTCTGCCTCGGCGACAACAGGCCGAACTCGCAGGACGGGCGCTTCTGGGGCTTCGTGCCCGAGAGTTTCATGCGCGGCCCGGCGGTATTCCGATACTGGCCCGTCTCGCGCATAGGATTCATGGAATAGCCGCACGATGCCGCGCACCGTATGGTACCCCGGCCACATGGCGAAGGGGCGGCGTCAGCTCGAGGCGCTCGCCTCGGCGGTCGACCTGCTCATCGAGGTCCGCGACGCGCGCGCGCCGCGGCTCACCTCGTCGCCGATGCTCTCGCTCTTCAAGGGGAAAATAGAGACGATGGCGGTGCTTTCAAAGGCCGACCTCGCCGACGAAAAGATTACGAAGGAATGGGCCGCCTATCTTAAAGGCGGCGGGCTGCCGGCGTGGCCGCTCGACCTGCGCAAGGGCGGGGCCGGAAGCGTGCGCGCCGCGCTCGCGAAGAAAAAGCCGTCGTTCCGCGAGCTTCGCGTCGCGGTCGTCGGCACGCCGAACGTCGGCAAGTCCATGCTGATAAACCAGCTCGTCGGGCGCAAGGCCGCGCGCGTCGGCGGCATCCCCGGCGTCACGAAGGGCGTCTCGTGGTTCGGCGGCAACGGATTTTTGCTCGTCGACTCGCCGGGCATCCTAGACCCGCACGCCGACGCGCGCGCGCACCGCATGATTTCGTGGATAGGCTCTTCGCGCAGCCAGGTGATCGGCAGCTTCGAAGAGCACGCGAAGGACTGCATAGAATTTCTTATCAGAAAAAATTTATGGAACGGCGTCGAAAAACTCTGGGGCATAAGCCCCGATGGCGCGCCGGTCGAAATTCTCGAACAGGTCGGGCGCAGGCTCGGACGGCTCGCGCAGGGCGGGATCGTCGACATGGAGGGCGCGGGGCGCGCCTTCCTCGACGCGCTCGCGAACGGGCGCTTCGGGCGCATGAGCTTCGAGCGCCCCGGCGACGCGCCGCTCTGGGAGGAGCTGTAGGCGTGCCGCCCTACGTCATAGCGGGGACGGACGAGGCGGGGCGCGGCCCCCTCGCTGGGCCCGTCGTCGCGGCCGCCGCCGTCCTGACAATAGAGCAGAGAGAGCTGCTTTTATCGCTCGGCCTCAACGATTCAAAAAAACTCACAGCTAAAAAACGCGAAAAAATCTTCGCGGCGATGTGCGAGGCGGGCGTCGAATGGGGCGCGCAGGCCGCCTCGCCGCGCGACATAGACAGGATAAACAT
>UQVV01000177.1 GCA_900544635.1 uncultured Cloacibacillus sp.
ACCAGAAGACTGGCCGCATATGCCTCGACAATCTCCGCGAAAATCTGACGGACAAGGCCGCGGCGGTGCTCGTGATGAATCCGAACTTCTTCGGCATAATCGAGGAGCGCGCGCAGGATATCGCGGACATGGCGCACGAGAAGGGCGCGCTGCTCGTCGCATACGTCGAGCCTTCGACGCTCGGCGTGCTGACGCCTCCGTCGCAGTACGGCGCGGATATCGCCTGCGGCGACATCCAGGCGCTCGGCCTGCATATGAACTACGGCGGCGGCGTCGCTGGCTTCATCGCGACGAAGGACGAGCCGAAGTTCGTCGACGAATATCCGTCGCGCCTCTTCGGCATCGCGCCGACCGACGAAAAGGAATGGGGCTTCGGCGACGTCCTCTGGGAGCGCACCTCGTTCGCGAACCGCGACCACGCGAAGGAATTCGTCGGCACGCACGCGGCGCTCTGGGGCATCGCGGCGGGCGTCTACCTCGCCTCGATGGGGCCGCAGGGAATGAAGGAGCTCGGCGAGGCGGTGCTTCAGCGCCAGGTCTGCCTGCGCAGGAACCTCGCTGGCGTCAAGGGCGTATCGCTCGACAAGTTCTCCGGCACGCCGTTCCAGGAGTTCGTCGTCGATTTCTCGGCGAGCGGAAAGTCCGTGAAGGAAATCAACAAGGCGCTGCTCGAGCGCGGAATCCTCGGCGGCTACGACCTCGGCGCGGCATTCCCCGAGCTTGAGGGATGCGCGCTGCTCGCGGTGACGGAGCAGACTTCCGCGGACGACATAAAGGCCCTCGCCGCCGCCCTCGGCGAAATTCTCGCGTAAGGAGGCCCACCGATGAACAATCTCGAAAGAATGAAAAAATTCCATCAGGCTAAGTGGAACGAACCTATAATATACGAACTCAGCGAGCCCGGCGAACGCGCGGTGCTCGTCCCAGGCCCGTGCTGCGACTGCGTGAGCACCGACGAGGCGCTCGCGACGCTGCCCGCGGGCATGGTGCGCAGGGAGCGCGCCAACCTTCCCGAAATAGCGCAGCTCCAGCTCGTGCGCCACTACAACCACCTCTCGCAGGAAAACATAGGCGTAGACGGAAACATAGACATCGGACAGGGAACATGCACGATGAAGTACAACCCGAAAATCAACGACCGCCTCGCGAACCAGCCGAAGGTCGCCGACATGCACCCGCTCCAGCCGGACGAGACGGCGCAGGGCATCCTCGAGGTGTTCTACAAGACCGGCGAGCTCTTCAAGGAAATCTCCGGCCTCGACGTATTCTCGATGCAGCCCGGCGGCGGCTCGCACGGCGTCCTCGCGCTCGCCTCGATAGTCCGCGCCTACTGGCGCGACAAGGGCGAGGAGGACAAGCGCGACGAGATAATCACGACGCTCTTCTCGCATCCCGCCGACTGCGCGGTGCCTATCGTCAAGGGCTACAAAGTTACGATAATCCAGCCGGACGAGGAAGGCTATCCTGATATCGAGGCCTTCAAGGCCGCGCTCTCCGACCGTACAGCGGCGATATTCTTCACCAACCCGGAGGACACCGGAATATTCAACGTCCGCATAAAGGAGTTTACTCGCCTTGCGCACGAAAAAGGCGTCCTCTGCTGCTACGACCAGGCTAACGCCAACGGACTGCTCGGCATCACGCGCACGGCCGAGGCGAACTTCGACATGTCCTTCTTCAACCTCCATAAAACCTTCGGCGCGCCGCACGGCTGCGGCGGCCCGGCGACGGGAATGGTAGCGGCGAAGAAAGAGCTTCGCCCCTACCTGCCCGTGCCGCTCGTCGAGTACTCGCCCGAGAAGGGCTACTACCTCGACTTCGACCTTCCGAAGTCCTGCGGAAAGATAAAATCCTTCTGGGGCGTCGCGCCCGTCGTCGTCAAAGCCTACTCGTGGATAATGACGCTCGGCGCGGACGGCCTGCGCGAGGTATCCCGCGTTGCGATACTCAACAACAACTACTGCATGAAGAAGATACTCGCGATACGCGGCGCGTCGATAAGCTTCCCGCACCACCCGTCGCGCATCGAGCAGGCGCGCTACAGCTGGCAGAAGCTCAAGGAAGAGACGGGCTTCGGCACCGCCGACGTGCAGCGCTGCTGCGCCGACTTCGGCACGCACTATTGGTCGAGCCACGAGCCCTTCGTAATCCCCGAGCCCTTCACCATTGAGCCCTCGGAGTCCTACTCGAAGCAGGACATCGACGACTACACGGCGGTGCTCACGGAAATTTCGCGCATGTGCTACGAAGAGCCGGAGGCCGTAAAGGCCGCGCCGGTCAACAGCACGGTACACCACATCGACCACGACTACTTCGACGACCCGGCGAAGTACGCGATCACGTGGCGCGCCTACAACAAGAAATACACGGGCTACTTCGAGCCTAAAAAGGACTAAGTAAATGAAGGCCGGCTTCATCGTCAACCCTGTCGCGGGAATGGGAGGGGCGGTCGCGCTCAAGGGCACGGACGGCGAGGAAACTCTGCGCCGCGCCGTAGAGCTGGGCGCGAAGCCTCGCGCCGCCGGACGCGCCGAAACGGCGCTGCGCGAGTTCGCGGACGCCGCGCGCGGAACGCTCTTCCTCGCGCCGTCGGGCGAGATGGGGGCCGGCCTTTTAACAAAATACGGAATCGAGTGCGAAACGCTCTTCGAGACGGGAGCGCGCACAACGGCGGCGGAGACGCGCCGCGCCGCGCAAATGATGCTCGAGCTGGGCGCTGAGCTGATAATCTTCGCGGGAGGCGACGGCACGGCGCGCGACGTATGCGCCGCGGTTGGGGACAAAATCCCGGTCGTCGGCATCCCCGCGGGGGTAAAGATACACTCAGCGGTCTACGCCAAGCGCCCGCAGGAGGCCGGCAAACTTGTAAAAAGCTTTCTCGAAGGGCGAGTCAAGCGCTTCGCCGAGGCCGAGGTCATGGACATTGACGAAGAGGCCTTCCGCGAAGGGCGCGTCAGCGCGCGGCTCTACGGCTACATGCGCGTGCCCGACGACGCGGAATTCATGCAGGAGCGCAAATCGGGCGGCGGCGCCGGAAGCGCGGAGGAGTCGGCGAACCTCGCCGCCTTCCTCGCAAACTCGATGAAGCCCGGCACGCTCTACCTAATCGGCTCCGGCTCTACGACGATGCGCTTAAAAGAACGCCTCGGCATAGAGGGCACGCTGCTCGGCGTGGACGCGGTAAAAGACGGCGCGCAGCTGGGCAAAGACTTAACATCGGAGCAGATAAAAAATCTGCTCTCCGCGGAATCGCCGGAAAACCGCGCGCTTATAATCACCGTCATCGGCGGCCAGGGACACATCTTCGGCCGCGGCAACCAGCAGCTCAGCCCTGAAGTTATAAAAATGCTCCCGCGCGAAAACATCACAGTAGCCGCAACGCCGGCAAAAATGGCCGGCCTCTTCGGCAAAAGCCTGATCGCCGACACCGGCGACGCCGCGCTCGACGAAGAGCTCAAAGGCTACGTCCCCGTAGTAACGGGCCACGCGCGGCGCATGATGGCGAAGATAGGATAAATGGTAGTTTATAACAAAAAACTATCCATATTAAATCAATAAAGGAGATGATGTATGTGGCGCGTTATGAAGAGCTGAAAGGCAAAAGAGTTCTTATAACCGGTGCCGCAAGCGGCATAGGACTTGCTACGGCGCAGGTTTTCGCTAATCATGGCTCAAAGGTATTTGTCGTCGACTATAACAAAGACGCGGTCGAGAAGGTAATGGCAGAGAATCCGGACTTTGCTGGGTACAGCCTCTGTGACGTGAGCAAAGAGGGGGACGTGGAGGCGGCGTTCGCGAAGATGGACGCCAAGCTCGGCGGCATAGACGTTCTTATATCGAACGCCGGCATCAGCATCCGCTCCGACTTCACGGACATTACTTACGAGCAGTGGCAGAAGGTCATCGACATCAACCTCAACGGCATGTTCCTCTGCGCTAAAGAGGCAGCGAAGCGTATGCTTGAGCAGAAAAGCGGCGTCATCCTCATGACTGCGTCGACGAACGGCACGGAAGGCCATCGCTGGTACACCGACTACAACGCATCAAAGGCCGGTGTCATCCTCCTCACGAAGAGCATGGCTCTCGAACTCGCGCCGGTTATCCGCGTCAACTGCGTCTGCCCCGGATACGTGCTCACGCCTATGCAGCGTGCGGAGTACACGGACGAGATGTTGGCGAAGGTAAACGAAGGAATTCCGATGAAGCGTCATGCCGAGCCGGAAGAGATCGGAAAGCTTTACGCGTTTCTTGCCTCCGACGACGCCGCGTATATAACCGGAGCTGATATAAGGATTGACGGCGGAGAAACAGCTGGGCTTTATTGATCTTTTTCTGTTGTTATTAATAGCATTATCATTAGACTTATAAAGGAGTTTTTGTAATTATGAAAGCTAATCCAAAGTACGTATCTTTCTATTATCAGGGAATTGATGAACTGCCGGAGATTAAGATTGTCCCAGAGAAAACGGCTTTGCTGATTGTCGACATGCAAAAACATTTTCTGGCCAAAGATGGTTATG
>UQVV01000178.1 GCA_900544635.1 uncultured Cloacibacillus sp.
ACGCAGTTTATCCCTCAGTATCTCCTTGTCTGGCAGGCGCAGGGTATAGTCCGCAACCAAAGCCGGTGACATACTGCGGCTCAAAGCATATTCCACAACGGCGTCGTCCTTGCTCGTGCACAGTATCACGCCGACGCTCGGATTTTCGTTGGGCTTTTTCACATCTCTGTCGAGTGCCTCTAAATAGAAGTTAAGCTGTCCGACGTCCTCCGGCTTGAACCTGCCTATTTTTAATTCAAGCGGTACAAGACACGACAGCGCGCGATTATAGAACAGCAAATCGATGTAAAAGTCCTCTCCTCCGACCTGTACGCGATATTCTTCGCCGATAAAAGAAAAGTCTTTCCCGAATTCCAGCAGAAAATGCTTCAGGTTCGCAATGATGGCTTTGCGCAGACTACGCTCCGAAAAGCCGTCAGGCAGGTCGAGGAATTCAAGAACATAAGTGTCGAGGATGCTTCGCCTGACGTCATGCGATACGTGCTCTGCCGGCAGTTTCTTTGACGACAGCATGAATCGTTCATAATAAGCGCTGTCAATCTGCCGTTCCAGCTCCCTTTTGGAATAATGCTCCTTCGCGCATAAGGCCATATAAAAATGACGCTCTTCCGCCGATTTGGAAGCTGACATAATCAGCAGATGATTCGTCCAGCTGATTTGTGTCACCAGCGGTGTCACAAAGCCGTCGTCACGGTAAGTCTCAAAAAACTGCTTCATACGATATAATCCGCGGCGGTTGAATCCCTTTATATCTGGAGCCTCGCGCGCTATGTACGCGGCGACTTCATCTATCACGCCGTCTCCGTAGTTAGAGCCAGAACAGAGACCGGACAGATATTGACCGACATTCCAATACATTTGAATCAGCTCAGCGTTGACCGCCTTAATGGCGCGCGTGCGCGCATTGTTGATGATGGATATTACCGCGTCGAACCGTCTCGTCTCCAGCGGCAAATTTTTCTTCATGGCGTCCGTCCCTTTCATAAATTTTTACGCGCCGCCTTCACCGCACCCAGAGATAAAAAATCGTCTCTGTCCCCGCTACCGCTTCGCCGTGCGCGTCGAAGCACTGCGTCGTCACTGTGTAGAGGCTTTTGCCTTCGCGCTTCGGCAGGCGCAGCGTGCGGCGGAATTCGTATAGCGAGGGCGAGGCGGCGTCTGGCGCGGCGGCGGCGTAGAAGCGTTCGAGGCCGACGGGGAATTCGTCGATTATCACCTCGCCGCGGCTGATTTCCTCGGCGCGCAGGCGCAGCGTTTTTATCCTGTTTTTAATCGTATACGTGCCGTCGTCGTTCGGCTCGACCTCGGAGAGCATCGGCTGGATGGGCGTCACGACGCCGTAGAGCGTCACGGCCTCGCCCGGGCGGAAGGCTACGGAGTTATAGACGTTCCAGTCTACGCGGCCCGCGTTTTCGCGCGGGAAGTATTTTTCGGGCCGTTCGCCGATTTCGGCGCGCGAGAAGCGCAGCCGCTCGCCCTCCGCGAGCCGCACCAGCTCCCCTTCGCGGAGCGCCTCGCCGCCGCGCTCTTCGTATGCCAGCGATGGCTCGCCGATGTCGTAGACGTAGAAGAGCACCTCGTCATCGCGGAACATCCGCCCGTCGAAGGCGATGCGCCCGAGCTCCACGCTCTGCGAGGCGCTGCTCTCCGAGATGTTGTAAATCACTGCGTGGACGAAGCCCGAGGAATATTCCAGCGCGTCGTTCGCGCGCCAGCGGACCGGTATCTCGCAGGGCGCGGGCAGGCCGGCGTGCCAATAGCCGGGGAACGGGTCGAGATACATGCGCCATCCGCGCTCGCGCGCGAGCGCCGAGGCCTTGGCGAAATGCTCCGGCGGCGAGAAGCGCGTCAGAATTTTGTCCGGCACGGAGCCGAGCATGACATCCTTATAGACCTCGGCGACTACGCGCCCCTCGTGCAGCGCGAAGACCGTGACGCGGAAGTAGTTCCATTCGAGGTCCGTGTCGTAAATTTTTGAATAATCGCCGCCGCATTCCTTCGTCGCGCCGCCCTGCACGAGCGCCGCGTAACGCTCCTCCGTCACCGCGGCCTTGACGCGAGGGTCGCGGAACGACGCGGGCGCTTCGGCGCGGAAGACGAGTTCGGGCGGCGGCGAGGCCGCGAGCTCCTCGCGAGTGAGCTTCACCCACGGCGCTATCCCCGCATAGTCGAAGAGTATGTCGCGCGGCTCCGTCACGCCGCTTTTGCCGACGTGGCTTTCGACGACGCGCACCGGCCTGCGTATTCCGTCGCGCATCTCGCCCGCGTCCGCGACCTCGACGCGGATGTCGAGCGGCATTTCAGCCGCGGGTACGCCCTCGCGGTCTATGCGCCCCGCGACGTAGAAGTCGCGCCGCGATTCAAGCACCGTTTCCGTCACAGACGGAATATCTATCGTAAGGCGGACGGCCTCCGCTCCGCGCGGAAGCGCGAAGCCCGCGAGACAAAGCAGAAACGCCGCCGCGGCGGTAAATTTACGAGCGCGCTTCATGCGACGCGCCTCCTTCCGAAAGTTACTGACACGCCATTATTATAGCGGAGAGCGCGCGGCGGCGCGCGTGCGGCGCAAAATTAGGGGCTCTCGCGCTTTTGCGGCTTCACGCTATAATTTAAGACGGCAAGAAAATTCTGGCGCATGGCGCGCGAGGGGGAAAAATTTCCGATGATAGAGGATTTCACATATTACACGCCGACCAAGGTAGTGTTCGGACGCGGCGCTGAAAATAAGACCGGCGCGCTCGTCGCCGGACTCGGCTGCAAAAAGACGCTGCTCCACTACGGCGGCGGCAGCGCCGAACGCACCGGGCTGCTCGGCAGAATACGCGAGTCGCTGCGCGAGGCGGGCGTCAGCTTCGTCGAGCTCGGCGGCGTCGTGCCGAACCCGCGCCTTTCGCTTGTCAACGAAGGGATAGAGCTCTGCCGCCGCGAGGGCGTAGACTTCATCCTCGCCGTCGGCGGAGGCAGCGTCATAGACTCGGCGAAGGCGATAGCCTACGGCGTCGCAGACGAAGAGCGCGGCGACGTCTGGGACTTCTACGCGCGCATCCGCGTGCCGCGCGCCTGCCTGCCTGTAGGCTCCGTCCTCACCATAGCCGCGGCCGGCAGCGAAATGAGCTGCTCCTCCGTCATAACCGACGAAGCGACCGAAACAAAGCGCGGCTACGGCAACGACCTCTGCCGCCCGAAATTCGCCGTCATGAACCCCGAGCTGACGATGACCCTGCCCGCGTACCAGACGGCCTGCGGCTGCGTGGACATCCTCATGCACACGATGGAACGCTGGTTCGGCGGCGGCGGACGCATGGAGCTCACCGACGGCATAGCCGCTGCGCTCATGCGCACCGTTATCAGGAACGCGAAAATACTCATGTCCGAGCCCGAAAACTACGACGCGCGCGCCGAAGTCATGTGGGCCGGCAGCCTCTCGCACAACGGCCTCACCGGCTGCGGCACCGACGGCGGCGACTGGGCGACGCACCAGCTCGAGCACGAAATAGGCGCGCTCTTCGACGTGGCGCACGGCGCGGGCCTCGCCGCGGTCTGGGGAAGCTGGGCGCGCTACGTCTATAAAGAGAACCCCGCGCGCTTCGCGCAGTTTGCAGCGGAAGTCATGGGCGTGCAGCCCGCCGCGACCGACGAAGAGACGGCGCTCGCAGGCATCGCCGCGATGGAAGAGTTCTACCGCGAGCTGAAAATGCCCGTCACGATACGCGAGCTCGGCATAGAGCCAACCGGCGCGCAGCTCAAAGAAATGGCGGAAAAATGCGCTGCGAAATTCGAAGGCGGCGCGGCCGGCACGATGAAGAAGCTCTCCGCCGAGGATATGGAGAAGATATTCCGGGCGGCGATGTAGAAAAAACGCTCCGTCCGTTCCGTAATGCCGGGGCGGACGGGGCGTTACATCGTCTGACGGAACGGATCCGTTATCACAATAATATTGTCGAAGTCCGGCGGCGTGTGCTCTCCGGCGAAGGCGGAGGGGCAGGCTTTGCGCGCTATGTTCGCGCTCGCGTTCAGGTCGGCGTGGATGTATGTTCCGTTCGCCGTTCTGTATTTGTCCTGCGTCACTCGTTTGCCGGAGAAAACGGCCTCTATGATGCCGCTGTTCGCCGACGGTATCGCGTCGCCGTCCGGGAACGAGGCGAGCGACGTGTACGCCTCGTCCACCGCGACGAACTGGATGCCCGAGGCGGCGGCTTTTCTGCGTATTTTATCAATCAGTACGGCGGAGATGAAATTATAGACGCTCGCGTAAAAGCTCGCGTTGCTCTTCGTGTCGATTCGCACCAGTTGTCTGCGCAGCGCGGCGGTTCCGCAGAAAATCGTGCCAGTTTCCACGCGCGCGCACCAGTCGATTATGATTTTCGCAGCCATGTCGAGCGTGCGGTGGATTTCGCGAGTGTTCAGGAGCGCGGCGGCCTTGCTCCTTTCCACCGCGATTATGTGCGGCTTTACGCGGGGCAGTCCGCGCATTTGTTTTATCTCGTTCCGCAGCC
>UQVV01000179.1 GCA_900544635.1 uncultured Cloacibacillus sp.
GGGCCGCAGGCTCGAGGCCATGGAGTCCGGAGAGCCGACCGACGACGTGCTTATCTGGGAGCTCTGGACGCCTAAGTCCGAGCTCGGCCGCGTGAAGGCCGTCGTCTCCCGCTACGAGCAGTACACGGAATTTGCGGAGGTTGAGCCGGAGGATGGCGAAGAGCCGCCGACGCTCCTCAAGAACCCGCATTGGTCGTCGTCGCTCGAGCCGCTTACGATAATGTACGGCACGCCGACCTACGGCAAGGTGGACCCGACCACGCCTATGGCTCCGTTCTTCTTCCTCTTCATGGGGATGTGCTTCGGAGACGCGGGCTACGGCCTCGTCGTCGCCGGCATTCTCGGCTACTTCCTCGTGAGGTACCAGCTGCCGGACACTCTGCGCAAGTTCTTCGTAATGGTGACGGTCGGCATGTGCGTCTCTGTCGCCTTCGGCGCGATAACGGTGTCGTGGTTCGGCGACTCCGTCACGGCGTTCCCGTTCCTCAGCGGAATAGCCCCGGCGCTGACCAGCATACAGCTGCTCAACCCGATGGGCGACCCGATGACGCTGCTCATGATTTCGCTCGCGCTCGGGTTCATCCAGATTCTCTACGGGCTCTTCATCGCCTTCTCTGAGAACTGGAAGGCCGGCGACAAGTTCGCGGCCTGCGCCGACCAGGGCGGTTGGATACTCTTCCTCTGCGGCCTCGTGCTCTTCGGCTGCGCCGCCGGAGGCTACGTATCCGCATCGCTCGCTCTGCCGGGCAAGATAGTCGCCGCCGCCGGAGCCGTTATTCTCGTTGCGACGCAGGGCAGGGAGAAGCCGAGCATCTTCGGCAAAATCTTCTCCGGCGTCATGAGCCTCTATAACGTCACCGGCTATCTCGGAGACGTGCTGAGCTACAGCCGCCTTCTCGCGCTCGGCCTCGGCTCCGCCGCGGTAGGCATGGTCATCAACCTGCTCGCGAAGCTCGTCGCCGACGTGCCGTACGTAGGTATAGTGCTCGCCGTGCTGCTCTTCGTAGTGGGGCATCTTTTCAGCATCGCGGTGAACCTCCTCGGAGCGTTCATCCATCCGCTGAGGCTTCAGTACGTCGAGTTCTTCGGCAAGTTCTACGACGCCGCCGGACACGATTTCGCTCCGCTGAGCAACGCGGCTCAGTACTCACAGATTTCCGATAAATCTACAAATTAGCTGACAAGCAGCACAATTTTTCAAGGAGGTAAAGTTTATCATGGAAACAATTCTCGCAACAATGGGTGATCAGCTTGGACAGATGCTCGTTATTCTGGGCGCCGCTCTCGCGGTCGGCTTTGCAGGTTCGGGCTCGGCGTGGGGCATCGGGCTCGCCAACGAAGCGGCGGCCGGCATTATGACTGAGGACCCGAAGAAATTCGGTTACGCGCTCGTCCTTCTCGCCCTTCCCGGAACGCAGGGTATCTACGGCCTTCTCGTAGCGGTCCTCGCGATGCAGAAGTCCGGCCTTCTCGGCGGCGACGTGGCCCTCACCGTATGGCAGGGTCTCGGCATCTGCTTCGCCTGCCTCCCCATCGCGATAGTCGGCTTCTACTCGGCCATCTGGCAGGGTAAGTCCTCCGCGGCCTCCATACTCATGATAGCCAAGCGCCCCGACCAGATAGGTAAGGCCGTCATCCTCCCCGCCATGTGCGAAACGTACGCGGTCTTCGGCCTCCTTATAAGCATTCTGTTGCTCAACGGAATCCAGCTCTAAGCAAAGAAGACTGAACGTCATGTCTTTAGCTCAGATTACAGAAAAGATAAGGAACGACGCTCAGAAGGAAGCGGACGAAATCCTTGCCAAAGCCAAGGCCCAGGCCGAAGCCCTCACAAGCAGGGCCGAGCGGGAGTGCGCTGAGATACAGGCGGGATTCGACGACCGTTTCGGAGCGGAACGTCCCGAGATAATGAAGCGCAGGGAGATAGTCGCTGACATCGACGTCAGCAAGATGATGCTCAGCGCGAAGCGCGAGCTGATCGAAGACGTCTACCGCGGCGCTCTCGAGAAAATGAAGGCTCTTCCGAAGGACGAGTACCTCGCCTTCTGCACCAATCTTCTCGACGGCGCGGTCTCCACGAAGGACGAGCAGGTCGTCGTCGGCGAGGATGAAAAGTACATCGACGGCGCGTGGCTCGACTCGTACAACGCCGCCCACGGCACGAAGCTCGCGTTCGCGGACGAGCGTGCCGAGATATCCGGCGGTTTTATCCTCAGAAGAGGCAGAATAAGCGTAAATTGCTCGTGGGAGATGCTTCTCAAGGTCTCTCAGGAAAAACAGGAATCTGACGTTGTAAAGCGTTTGTTCCCGTCCGCGTGAAGAGGGAGGTGGTCTGATGTCATATAAGGAGGCTTACGGATATGCCGTGGCGCGCATACGCGCTATGGAGCTGCGCCTTCTTGACGCCTCGGTCTTCACGAGGATGCTCGACGCCGAAGATACAGCTTCGGTGCTGAAGGTTCTCGGCGAGACTTCCTACGCGGCAGCGCTGACATCAGTCTCCGGCGAAGGCGGAATCGATAAAGTCCTTGAAACAGTGCTGCACGACACCTATGAAGAGGTAAATTCGTTCGTGCCGCAGAAGGAGCTTGTCGCTCTGCTCCGGCTGCCGTATGACTTCAGCAACGCCAAGGTCATGCTGAAGAGCGTCTTCAGCGTGAGGAGCGGCGGAAAGAAGAGATGGGACCTCCTCACCTCGCTTGCGTCCTACCCGGTGGACAAGCTGATCTCCGACGTAGAGACGGAAGACTATCAGCTGCTTCCCTTCGGGCTCAGCACGCTCTTCCCGAAGTGCCTCTCCGTATGGGAGCAGAGCCGCGACGTGCTCGAAGCCGAAAGGCTCCTCGACAGGCAGATGTTCGCGGTTATGCTCGAAGAGGCCGAGAAGCTCGCCATTCCGGAGATACTCGCGTGGGTGAAGCTGCGCATCGACGGAGAAAACATCCGCTCACTCATGCGCCTCAAACGCTTCGGCTTTGATTCGTCGCGCGCCGCGTCCTTCCTGCACGAAGGCGGCAACGTCGACGCCGGCACGCTCGCGCCGATGATAGCCGAGCCGTTCGAGACGTGGGGAAGGATGATAGACTACTCCGACTTCGCGGGGCTCCTCGCGTCGATAGACGCGGGCGCGTCGTTCGCGGACGTTACGATGAATCTGGAAAAGGCGCTCGACGACTACTATCTGAGCTCCATTTCCGGAAGCCGCTACAGCCCCAACGCCCCCGGCAACGTCGTAGCGTACCTCTGGGCGAAGGAGCTTGAAGTCAAAAATATACGCATGATCGTCGTATCCAAGTCGACCGGCAAAGACAACGATCAGGTAAGGAGGCTTCTGCGTAATGTCTGCGCATAAACAGAGAGCCCCGATGGCGGCGGTCGGCAGCTACGAGAGCATTCTGCCCTTCAAGGCGATAGGGCTGGACGTGGTGGTGGTCACGGAAGAAAACCGCGCGGCAGTTCCCCAGACGCTGAGCAAGTTCTCGCGTTCGGGCTACGCGGCGCTCTTCCTCGAAGAGCCGCTCTACGCCGAGTTCAGGGAGACCGTCGACGAGATAAACGAATATTCCGATATAAGCATAATTCCCGTGCCCAACCAGACAGGGTCGATGGACGTAGGGCTTCAGTCGATACGCTGCAACGTCGAGCGCGCGGTTGGAATGGACATATTCGGTGATAAATGATGATTATGATGGAGGCGATTTAATTTGACCACACCAAACGCCGTTACCGGATATATTGAAAAGATATCCGGCCCGCTTGTAATAGCCGGCGGCATGGCCGGAGCCTGTATGTTCGACGTCGTTAAAGTCGGGCACGCCGGCCTTGTCGGTGAAATAATAGAGCTCAAGGACGACCAGGCGTCCGTCCAGGTTTACGAAGAAACTTCCGGCCTCGCGCCGGGAGAGCCCGTCGTCAGCACCGGAGAGCCGCTCTCCGTCGAGCTGGCCCCGGGGCTTATCGAGGAATTCTTCGACGGAATCCAGCGTCCGCTCGAAGCCATTCAGGAAAAGGCACAGAGCCCCTATATCCTGAGAGGTATCAGCGTCCCCGCCGTCAGCCGCACGCGCAAATGGAACTTTGAGCCCAAGGCGCAGGCCGGAGACGAAGTCGGCCCCGGCGACGTCATCGGAATCGTAAAAGAGACCGTCCTCGTCGAGCACAGAATAATGGTTCCGCACGGAGTCGCGGGAACCGTCAAGGAAATAAAGAGCGGCGAATTCACCGTAGAAGAAACCGTCGCCGTCATCACGGACGCGAAGGGCCGCGACCACGAGGTCAAGATGCTCCAGCGCTGGCCCGTCCGTACGCCGCGCCCCGTCGTCAAGCGCCTCCCGCCTGAGGTTCCCCTCACGACCGGACAGCGCGTCGTCGACACCTTCTTCCCGATAGCGCGCGGCGGCACCGCCTGCGTCCCGGGACCGTTCGGCTCTGGCAAGACGGTCAT
>UQVV01000180.1 GCA_900544635.1 uncultured Cloacibacillus sp.
CGGTCTATCTCTTGTTTTCGGTTGCTTGCTTCCTTACCGTACATGAGCATTGACGGCGGGTTCGTACACGTGTACATTATTGGTGTGGTGACCCTGCGCGAGTTCGGCATTGGGCGTTTGAGCGCAGCGGAAGCCGGCGGCGCAGAATGTCCTGGCTGTCCGCCTGTTTTACCCGGCGACGCGGATTCGTCCGCGATTCCGCATGTTCGCGCTCTTCTCCGCGATTCTACGATTTCTCCGTAAGCTTTGGAAATTTCCGGGATTTGCGCCGCGCGCCGCAAAACGACGCGCCTCCGACGGCTTCATGCGCGCGCCTCCGTTCAGCGCCGCGCGGCAGAGGCGCGGACGCGCGCACGAAAAAACGCCGCCTCCGTCACGAGCGCGGCGTTTCGTAAATTTCTATGCGGCTTCCTGCCTGAGCGCGGGCGCGGCCTTCAGCTCTTTTCTTCCTCGCTGATGTTCTTCAGCACGAAGGCGGCCCAGAGCTCAAAGGCGTCCTTGAAGTTCCACGGGTCCTTGCCGGTCAGCGCGCGTATCTTCTTTAATCTGTACTGGAGGCTGTTGCGGTGCATCGAGAGACGCTCGGCGACCTCGCCGCTCGCGAATGGCGACTCGCACCAGCCGAGGAAGGTGTCGCGCATCTCGTCGTAGTCGCTGCGGCCCTCGAGCCCCGCGAGCGTCCTGTGCGCGAACTCCTCGCGCTTGCCGACGGGCAGCATGTCGAGCAGCGCTTCGCTCGTGAGGCTGCGCGCCGAGACGACGCCGTTCATCTTAAGCAGCCCGCCGAGGCGCATCGCGTCGCGCGCCGAGCGCAGCGAAATCGCAAGGCCGTTCATGTCGTTCGCGGGGAAGCCGACGGCGACGTCCGCCGTTATGCCTTTGACCTCGAGGTTTTCTATGAAGCTTTTCGCCGTGGTTTCTATGCTCTGCGTCACGTCGTCGTTCGTCCCGGGCCTGTTCGGCGTGACGAAGACCGTGACGCGGCGGTTGCGCTGCGGGCAGATGACGTTGCGCGGATGCGAGAAGGCGGAGCGCAGCTCGCGCACCATAATCTGGTAGGCGTTCTCGCTCGAGTCGTCCTTCCACGACTTCATCTCGGCTATGATGACGTTTTTGCAGCGCGAGAGCGTGACGCCGAGCTCCTTGCCCTGCATGTTGATGAGCTCGCTCATGCCCTGCGAGCCGTCGTAGGAGGCGACGTTCTCGACGAGGTCGCGCAGCGCGCGCTCGCGGATGAGGTTCGATTCGAGGAACGCCTGCTCGCGCAGCATGATTTCCGCCTGCTTCTGCACGAGGAGGCCGAAGCGCTCCACCTCCTCAGGAATGCCCGCTATCGAGACGGAGCCGATGACCTTTCCGAAAAACTGTATCGGCAGCGTGTAGCCGGGGTAGACGCCCGGCATCTTCTTCGCCTCCTCGCGCCCGGTGACGCTCGGTTTGTTCTCCTGCATCACCTTGACGGAGGGCTCGTGGAAGGTGCCGACCCTCTTACGGACGTTGCAGCCGATGATGATCCCGTTTTCGTCCGTGACGAGCACGCCGCGGCCGATGACTTCGCTGGTGCTTTCCGCTATCCTTTGCGCCATCTTTTTAAACATAGAAAACACTCCCGGGATTTTATTCAAGAGCATAGTTCGATAATTATTATACATTATATTTATGTTCTTAGGAATAATGTATTTTGCGGGCCGAAAAGAGTAAAATGTGAATAAGGAAACAAGCGGCTTTTCGACGCAGGTTTCCCCGCGCAAAACAATGTACCGTTTCATCATCTCTACAAAACAAAAGGAGGAATGCAGCATGCGTTTGGAATTGCATAAGGTCCATATCAAAGGACTCGCTTTTGCAGACACCACACATGTGAAGGACGGCGTTCTCTATGTGAACAAGGCCGAAGCCGAAGCCCTCATCGCCGAGGACAGAAACTTCAAAGAGGTCAGCATAGATTTCGCCTGCCCCGGAGACAAGACGAGAATCATCCCCGTAAAGGATGCCGTCGAGCCCCGCGTCAAGATGGGAAAGGGCAACTACTTCCCCGGCTTCATGGCCCCGATGGGCAAGGCCGGAGAGGGACAGACCCTCGTCCTTGACGGCGCCGCGGTAATCACCTGCGGACCGATCGTCGCCTTCCAGGAAGGCTTCATCGACATGAGCGGCCCCGGCGCGCCGTACACGCCGTTCTCCGAGACCTACAACGTAGTTCTCTCCGTCGTTCCCGTCGACGACCTCGAGAAGCACCTCTACGAGACCTCGCTTCGCGAAGCGGGACTCAAGCTCGCCGTCTACCTCGCGAAGTGCGCGGACGAGCAGGGCGCCAAGGCCGACGAAGTCACCGTATTCGAGAAGGGCGACACCTTCGAAGAGAGCCAGAAGTACCCCGACCTCCCGAAGGTCATCTACGTCTGCATGAACATCACGCAGGGACTTCTCCACGACACCTACCTCTACGCGGCCGACCTCCGTCCCTCGCTGCCGACGCTCATTCACCCGAACGAAGTGCTCGACGGCGCCATGGTCTCCGGAAACTGCGTCTCCGGCTGCGACAAGAACACCACCTGGCACCACTGCCACAACCCGATAGTCCAGGCGCTCTACGCGCGCCACGGCAAGGAAATCAACTTCCTCGGCATGGTTCCGACCCAGGAAAGCACGATCCTCGCCGGTAAGCTCCGCGCCTCGCAGCTCAACCTGTCGATCGCGCAGCAGCTCGGCGCCGACGGCGTCATCGTCTCCGAGGAAGGCTACGGCAACCCGGACACCGACCTCTGCCTCAACGCGAAGAACTTCGAGAAGGCCGGCATCAAGGCCGTCCTCGTCTCCGACGAATCGGCGGGAACCGACGGCGCGAGCCAGAGCCTTGCCGACGCCACGCCGGAACTCGACGCCTTCATCTCGACCGGAAACGTCAACGAGATGATCGAAGTTCCCGCGATGGACAAGGTCATCGGATACCCCGAGCAGATAGCGCTTCTCTCCGGCGGAGCGGCGGAAAGCCTGCGTCCCGACGGATCGATGTACGTCGAGCTCCAGTCCATCATCGCCTCCACGGCCGAGATAGGCTTCAACAAACTCGGCTGCGAGTGGGTATAGGGAGGTAACTGACATGACCATCAGAGTTGTACATTACATCAACCAGTTCTTCGCCAACATAGGCGGAGAAGAGAAGGCCGACCACCAGCCCGAAGTTCGTGAAGGCGTAGTCGGACCCGGCCTCGGACTCCAGCAGGCTCTCGGCGAGGAAGCCCAGGTCGTAGCCACCGTCATCTGCGGAGACGGCTTCTACGGCGAGCACACCGACGAAGCGCGCGCGAAGTGCCTTGAATTCGTCAAGGCGCAGAAGCCCGACCTCTTCATCGCGGGACCGGCCTTCAACGCCGGACGCTACGGCTTCGCCTGCGGCGACATCGCCGCCACGGTAGGCAACGAACTCGGCATCCCCGCGGTAACCGCGATGTACCACGAGAACCCGGGCGTCGAGCTCTACGCTAAGAAAGACTACCCGAACACCTACATCGTCCCCTGCGCCGACAGCGCCCGCGGCATGGGCAAGGCCCTTCCCGCGATGGCGAAGCTCGGACTCAAGCTCGCGAAGCATGAGACGATGGGCCCCGCCCGCCTCGAAGGCTACATCCACCGCGGCATGCGCAAATCCTTCTTCCAGGAGAAGAGCGGAGCCGAGCGCGCGGTAGAGATGCTCCTCAAGAAGCTCCGCGGCGAAGAGTTCCGCACGGAGTACGAGATGCCGGTATTCAAGAAGATCCCGCCGGCAGAGCCTATCAAGGACCTCAAGCACGCGACGATCGCGCTCGTCACCTCCGGCGGCATCGTCCCGAAGGGCAACCCGGACCACATCCGCGTCTCCTCGGCTGAGAGCTTCGGCGAGTACGACATTTCGCAGCTGACCGACCTCAATCCGGACAACTACGAGTCCATCCACGGCGGATACGACCGTCAGTGGGCCAACCTCGACCCGGACGTCGTTGTCCCGCTCGACGAGATGCGCGAACTTGAAAAAGAGGGCGTATTCGGCAAACTCTACGACAAATTCTACACGACGACCGGAACGGGAACCGCAGTCGCCTTCGCTGAGAAGTTCGGCCAGGAAATAGGCAAGAAGCTCAAAGAAGCGGGAGTTGACGGCGTGATCCTCACCTCCACCTGAGGAACTTGTACTCGGTGCGGTGCATCGATGACAAGAGAAATTGAAAACGCTGCCGGAATCCCCGTCGTTCAGATAGCGACAATCGTTCCTATCATGCTCACGGTCGGAAGCAACAGAATAGTCCCGGGCGTCGCCATTCCGCATCCCGTCGGAGAGCCCGAGCTCGGACCCGAAGTCGACAAGGCCGCGCGCCGCGAGCTTCTCATGCGCGCCTTCAAGGCTATGACCACAAAGATCGAAGAGCAGACCATCTTCGAGAAAAATT
>UQVV01000181.1 GCA_900544635.1 uncultured Cloacibacillus sp.
TTCCGGCACCGGCGGACATTTAGAGACCGATGCGGCGCGCTTACAACGTAAAATCAGATGCTGCGGCGAATCCCGCTTATGACTCCGCCGCGCGGGGCTGTGCCTCACGCGGCGGACTTTCAGTCTAATCGATGACGTTTCCTACTACGCTTCCTATCACCGCTCCGATTACGGCTCCGGCCACTACGTCGCTAGTGCCGCCGTGATGATGCGGAGCAGGAGGCGGCGGGGGCGGAGGCGGCGTCGGCCTGGGCGGACGCGGCGCGGGTCTGGGCGGAGGGGGCGGCGTATGCGGCCCCGGCGCCGGTCTGTGTATCCCCGGCCCGCCGTGGTGGGGTCCCGGCGGCGGAGGAGCGGCGAAGGCCTGCGAGCTTCCCGCGAGCATCGCCGCGGCTGCAAAAACAGCGGTTATCTTTCCAATTCTTTTCCAAAGTGGGCTCGACATATGCTGTCACCTCGTCTCTTTTCTATCCGATATTTTTATCTCAACGGTCTATTTATTCAGCGCCTGTGCGTTTCTACGGTCTTCCCGGTCCCGGCTTGCGCGGAGGCATCATCGGCTTGGGGCCCGGTCCGGGCTTCGGTCCCAGTTTGTGTATCACAGGTCCCGGCTTTCCTGGGCCCGGCTTCGGTCCGGGCTTATGTATTCCCGGTCCCGGTTTGCCGGGTCCCGGCTTCGGGCCGGGCTTGTGTATTCCCGGGCCGGGTTTGCCGGGCTTCGGACCGGGCTGGTGTATTCCGGGGCCCGGTTTGCCTGGCTTCGGCCCCGGTTTGTGTATTCCGGGTCCGGGCTTCGGCCCGGGTTTCGGCGCGGGCTGATGTATCCCGGGCTTCGGCCCCGGCCCCGGCTTCGGGCCGGGCTTAGGAGCCGCCATCGCCGCGGTGCATCCCGCCACCATAGCCATCGCTATGAACGCCGCCGTAACTTTTCCCGCTTGTCTGAAAAAATTTCCGTTCATTACGAACACTCCCCTTTTTCGTTCTGCCCGAGGTTTGTCTCCCTCTGTGGCTATTATTATAGGCGGGGAATGTGGCGAATTTCTGTCTGAAATAAGGCTGTTGCGTGAGGATTATGTGGTGATTTTATGATGCCATGCGGAATATGACGCCCGCCGCCGCGGATATGAAGATGAAGACTATCGGGCTCCATTTGAGCCTGTCCTGCGCGGCGAAGAGTATCGCGCCGTATATGACGGCCTTCCACGCTATCGCGCCCGTCACGCCTTCCGCCGCGTAATTTTCAAGCCGCAGCATCGTGACGGCGAAGACGCTTATGCCGGAGGCCGCGATGAGCGCTATCGAGGCGGGGCGCAGGCCGTAGAAGGCGTGCTTGACGAGCGGCTTTTCCTGAAAGTTGTCGAGCAGGTTCGCGATGAGCAGGATGACTATTATCGAAGGGATGGTCAGCCCAACGGTGGCGATTACGGCGCCCGGCACGCCGCCCGTCAAATAGCCCGCGAAGGTCGCCATGTTGAGGCCGATGGCCCCCGGCGTCGATTCCGAGACCGCTATCATGTCGGCGATGTCGGCGGGCGTGAACCAGCCTGTTTTAGCCGAGAGCGCGTAGAGGAAGGGCAGCGTCGCTAGGCCGCCGCCGACGGCGAAGAGGCCGACCTTGAAGAATTCAAAGAAGAGGTGCAGAAGCAGCGTCATTTCGCCCGTTTCCCCCTGTTCCATAAGATTCCGAAGCAGAGCGAGGCCGCGACTATCGCGGCGGGGCCGACGCGCACCGGCAGATACGGCGAGGCGGCGGAGAGCGCGAAGACAACGGCGAAGAGCGCGAAGGTCGGCGCGTCTATGACGGAATTTTTCCAGAGACGGCGCACGGCGTTGACGATGAGCACGCAGACGCAGACGCGGATTCCGGCGAAGGCGTCCTTGACTATCGGGTAATCGGCGAAGCTGCGCAGAAAAGCCGTGATGACGGTGAGCACTATTATCGGGGCCGTGATGAAGCCGAGCGTCGCTATTACGCCGCCCGCCGCGCCCTTGCGCTTGTTGCCGACGAAGGTGGCGACGTTGACCGCGATTATGCCCGGCGTACACTGCCCCACCGCGTAGTAGTCCGTCAGCTCCGCCTCCGTTATCCAGCCGCGCGTCTCAACGAATTCGCGCCGCAGCAGCGGGAACATCGCGAGGCCGCCGCCGAAAGTGACGCTGCCCAGCTTCAGGAAAATCAGGTAAAGTTCGATAAGCTCTTTCATCTCATGACACCGCCGTGATTTTATGCTAGCCGCGAAAAATTATAATCCCCGCGCGCGCATAAAAAAAGACGGGCGCGAGGCCCGTCTTTCGTGTTTCTTGTCCTAAAGAGCTTAGAGGAAGAAGCCCTTTATCTTGAGCTCGTCCGCGACGCGCTTGATGGCGACGAGGAACGCCGCGCGGCGCATCTTCACGTTGTGCTCCTGCGCGTAGTCCCAGACTCTCTTGAAGTTGTCCTTCATGATCGGGACGAGGCGGCTGTTGTACTCTTCCTCGGTCCAGAAGAATCCGGCGAGGTCCTGTACCCACTCGAAGTAGGAGCCGATGACTCCGCCGCTGTTCGCGAGGAAGTCGGGAACGACGAGGATTCCACGCTCGTCGAGGACGGCGTCGCCCTCGGGACGGACGGGTCCGTTCGCGCCTTCGACTATGTACTTGCACTTAAGCAGCGGGGCGTTCTTCTCGCTGATGACGCCTTCAAGGGCGCAGGGCGAAAGGACGAGGCATTCCTGCTCGAGTATCTCTTCGCCGTTCATCTTGACGAGGCCCGGCTCCGAATAACCGTCGAGGATGCGTTTCGGGTGCTTCTCGACGTAGGCCTTCGCGGCTTCGACGTCGATGCCGTTCGGGTTGTAGTAGCCGCCGGTGATGTCGCTGATTCCGACTACCTTGCAGCCCGCGTTGTGCAGGAACAGCGCGTTGTAGGTTCCGACGTTGCCGAAGCCCTGTACGATGACGGTGGCGTCCTTCGGGTCGATGTTCTGTCTCTTGAGCAGTTCAAGAACGCAGGTGGCGACGCCGAGTCCGGTCGCCGCGGTGCGTCCCTTGGAGCCCCAGTAGGCGACGGGCTTACCGGTGACTACGCCCGGCTCGAGGTGGCCGCGGAGCTTCGAAATGGTGTCCATGATCCAGACCATCTCGGGGCCGCCCGTGTTGACGTCGGGAGCGGGAACGTCGGTCCAGTCGCCGACAAACGGAGCGATGCGCGCCGCGAAGGTGCGGGTCATCATCTCGCGCTCGCGCGGCGAGAGCTCAAAGGGGTCTACGGAAATTCCGCCCTTGCCGCCGCCGTAAGGAATACCGGCGAGCGAGCACTTCCAGGTCATAAGGCTCGCAAGAGCCTCGCACTCTTCAAGGTTGACGTCCGGGTGGAAACGGAGGCCGCCCTTCGCCGGTCCGCAGACCGTCGAGTGCTGTACGCGATAACCTTCGAAAACTCTAACCGAGCCGTCGTCCATCTGGACGGGGATGGAGACGCAGATAGCGCGCTCCGGGCGGCTCAATACCTCGATGAGGCCATCTTCAAGCCCCATCTCCTCGGCCGCATCGTAGAAGTTCTCGAGTGCGGTGTGGAGAAGTACGTTTTTGGAAGTACGTTTCTGTACGGCCATACAAAAAACCCCCTTAGTTTTTTCGCCCGTTTAGGGCGCAGACATAAAATTTTCGTCCCTCAGGACTTAATTTTTACGCACAACAATATTGTATGCCCTAACACTTTTCTAGTAAAGGGGGGCGCAAGGCGCAATATTTATATAAATGACAGAAAATATCGGCATATTTACATAATTCGGGGAATGCCTTGTGAAAAGGTGCGCGGACATGCACAAAGCCGCGCGCAAATTTATAAAAACAATTTTACGAGCACGACCGCAAAGACGAGCCCGGGCAGCATGTTCATAATTCTTATCTTCATAAGGCCGAGCAGGTTCACGCCTATCGCCATCAGCATCAGTCCGCCCGTCGCGCTCATTTCAGTAATCGCCGCCTCCGACATAAAGGGCTGCATCCACCCCGCCGCGAGAGTCAGCGCCGCCTGATAGACGAAGACGGAGACGCAGGAGAAAAGCACGCCCGCGCCGAGCGACGCGGCCATCGCGACCGAAATCATGCCGTCGAGCAGCCCCTTCGCGAGCAGCAGCGACGGGTATCCGCCGAGCCCCTCTTCGAACGAGCCGAGCACGGCCATCGAGCCCGTGCAGTAAATCAGGCTCGCCGTGACGAAGCCCTGAGAAAAGCCGCCGGAGGCTCCGCCCATACGCTTTTCGGCGCGCGCGCTGAGCTTCTCAAAGGCCGCCTCAATCCCGACAAGCTCGCCCGTCAGCGAGCCGAGCGCGATGCTCGCGATGACTACGAGCGAGTGCTCCGTCTTTATCGCCATGCCTACGCCGAGCGAAATTATAAAAAGCGCCATTCCCTGCACGGGCAGCT
>UQVV01000182.1 GCA_900544635.1 uncultured Cloacibacillus sp.
CGCGGTCGTAGACGACTTCCGACTTGGAAGCGCCGCCGCGGGCTTCCGGCCCGTAGGCCTGGCTCTGCACCGAGTTGAGGCCTTCCGTACGGAGAGCTGCGGCCTCACCAAGGATCACCGCGGCGAGGATGACTCCCTGTCCGCCGGATCCAGCAACGCGAATTTCAAAACGATCGCCCATGATCCGAACCTCCTATGCCTTTCCCTGCGCGCGCGCAATGACGTCGTTGTAACGGTCAGTGTACTCGCGGGCGGTCTCTATGTTGACGAACTCGCCGACGACGATCTTGTCCTTCAGTTCCTCGGGCGACATCTTGTCGGCCTGAGCTTTGAGGACGCTGTGCTCTTTGAGGTACTTGATATTGTCGGTCGGGCGGCTGCGCTTGTTCTTGCGTCCGAACTGCGTATGGCAGTAGGTGACGATTTCGACTACCGCGAAGCCCTTCTTCTGGTGCTCGATGGCCTTCTTGAGTATCTGCTCGCACTGCATCGGGTTCGCTACAGTGGCGCGCGCAACGTAGGTCGCTCCGGCGCCTTCGGCGAGTTTGCATACGTCGAAAACGGGGTCGATCGCGCCATACGGAGCGGTCGCAGCGAAAGCGCCTTCCGGCGTCGTCGGGGAGGCCTGGCCTCCGGTCATGCCGTAGATGTTGTTGTTCATGACTACGGCGGTGATGCCTATGTTGCGGCGGCAGGCGTGGATGAAGTGGTTGCCTCCGATGGCGGTTCCGTCTCCGTCGCCCATGACGTTGACTATCGTGAGCTCGGGATTCGCCATCTTAACGCCGGTCGCAAAGGCGAGCGAACGTCCGTGCGCGGTGTGAAGCGTGCAGGCGTCTATATATCCGGGCATACGGCTCGAGCAGCCGATACCGGACGAAATGCATATCTGCTCCTTGGGTATCTGGAGGTCGGCGAGGGCGCGGAGTATGGCGTGCATGATGATTCCGTGTCCGCAGCCGGGGCACCAGATATGGGGCATGAACTTGGAACGCAGAAGTTTCTTAACGTCTTCGCGTGGCATCGTTACGCCACCTCCTTGATGAAGGACATAATTTCCGCAGGCTTGTAGAGTTCGCCGTTGATGAGGCTCTTGCCGTGGACTTCGCAGTTGCCCTTGACGGCGCGCTCGACTTCGTGGACGAGCTGTCCGGCGTTGAGTTCGGGGACGATGATGTGCTTGACGTTCTTCGAGAACGCGGCGATCTCTTTGTCCGGGAACGGCCAGATGGTGATGGGACGGAAGTGTCCGACCTTGACGCCCTGCTCGCGGAGCTCGCGGATGGCGCGGAGCGACGAGCGGGAGACGGAGCCGTAGGAGACTACGACTATCTCGGCGTCTTCCATGAAGTCTTCTCTGTAGGAAACTATTTCGTCGCGGTAGCGGTCGACCTTGCGGATGATGCGGTTCGCCTTGAGGTCGATGTCGGGCGCGTCGTTCGTCGGGAAGCCCCACTCGTTGGTGGTGAGTCCCGTGACGTGCCAGCGGTAGCCGTCGCCGAAGGCCGGCATCGGAGGAACGTCGTCCTCGTCCGGGCGGTACGGGATGAAGTCGTCCGGAGCGACGGTCGGCTTCTTGCGGTCTACGATTTTATAGCTGCCGGGTTCGGGGATGGTGATTTTCTCGCGCATGTGTCCGATGACTTCGTCGGCCATGACGAGTACGGGCTGGCGGAAGCGCTCGGCCATGTTGAACGCCTCTATCGTCAGCGTGTAGCACTCGGGGATGGAGCACGGCGCGTAGGCTATCGTGGCGTGGTCGCCGTGGGTTCCCCATCTGGCCTGCATTACGTCGGCCTGGGAGACCTTCGTCGGAAGTCCGGTCGACGGGCCGCCGCGCTGTACGTCGGCGACTACGAGCGGGATTTCCGCGATGTAGCCGTATCCGAGAAGCTCCTGCTTGAGCGAGATTCCGGGGCCGGAGCTCGCCGTCATCGCCTTTTTGCCGGCGATCGACGCGCCGAGGGCGGAAGCGATGCCGCCGATTTCGTCTTCCATCTGGACGAATTTGCCACCCAGCTTAGGAAGCTCTTCGGACATAACCTCCATGATTTCCGTCGACGGGGTGATCGGGTAGCCTCCGAAATATCTGCATCCAGCGGCGATAGCGCCCATAGCTATGGCTTTGTTGCCCTGCCAGAATTCGTTCTGAGCCATTACTGCTCACGCTCCTTAACTGTGATTGCCAGGTCCGGGCAGATATTGTCGCACTGACGGCAGCCGATGCAGTCGTCCTGACGCACGCCTTCGCACTTAACCCTGTCGTTAAGTTCGAGAACCTTCTTGGGGCATATAGAGACGCAGAGGCCGCATCCTTTGCACCATTTCTCAACTACCTCGATGCTGAACTTCTTCGCCAAAAGACCCACCTTCCTTCCACACATCTAATCAGTTTTGTCTGTCAACCAGAGATGATATATGATTGGCATAACTGCGTTAATTATGCCAAAACTTTCGGCTATATTCAAGGTGTAGCGTGATTTCTCTATTTTCTGACACTTTACGAGTATTGAAAATATTTTATAAACTCGTAGGCCCGATGTCGGGCGCGCGGAGGTACGTCCCGCGTATCAGCTCCGGAGCGACGGCGAGCGCGGCGCGTCCGCCGCCCATCACGGCGCAGGCTCCGCCCGAGGCGCTTTCGCGCGGCACGACGGCGCAGCCGCACTGCGCGAGCGCCGGATACTGCTCTATGTCCGGCGACACTATAGCGGCGGAAGGATATGCGGCGAGTTTTTCCGCAAGTTCGGAGACGCGGATGAAGCACGGCGCGACGACTTCGTTCAGCGCGCCGCCGCGCGATTCGTAGAGCGCCGCGTAGCAGTGCGACGTCCGCGCGCGGAAGACGGGCGCGAGAAGCTCATATTCTTCCCTCAAGTCCCATACAAAAAGCTCAAGCGACGAAAGAGGCACGGCCTTAACGCCGAGAGCGCGCGCGAGCGCGGCGCCGTAGGCTATCCCCGCCCTGATGCCGGTGTAATATCCCGGGCCGGTGCCGAGTGCAATCAAAGATATATCTCCGAGCGCAAGCCCGGCGGCAGCGAGCGTCTCTTCCGCCATCGACGGAAGAAGCTCAGACTGGCGGCGAGCAAGTTCTCTGTTCGTCTCCGCAAGCACTATACCGCCGTCGGCGACACCGACGTTCGTCCAGCGTCCCGCGCAGTTTATTCCAAGTACAGCCATTATTTATCCTCTCCGGGGAATAATTTTTCTCTTATCACGGCGAGCAGCTCCGCCTCGCGTTTTCCGAAGGCCTCAAAAACGAGCGTCCGCGCCTCCGTGTCGCCTGGGACCGGCAGCAATTCGACTTCGAGCCTCTCCTCGGGGCGCTCGCGCCATCTTTCCGCCCATTCGACGGCGGCGGCGAAGCCGTCGTCAAGGTACTCCTCTATGCCGAGCGATTCTATTTCATCCTCGTCCTCAAGACGGTAGAGGTCCGCGTGGAGGAAGGGAACGTCCGCGTCGTATTCGTTCATTATCACGAAGGTCGGGCTCTTGACCCTGTCGTAGCCCAAGGCGCAGCCTATCCCCTGCGTGAAGCGCGTCTTGCCCATTCCGAGCTCGCCCTTCAAAAGTATCAGCAGGCCGGGATAGAGCGATTCGCCGAGCGCGCGTCCAGCGAGGAACGTGTCGTCGGCGCT
The DNA here is from genome assembly GCA_900544635.1 of uncultured Cloacibacillus sp. GTDB lineage: Bacteria > Synergistota > Synergistia > Synergistales > Synergistaceae > Caccocola > Caccocola faecigallinarum. The sequence continues at coordinate 3,642 of UQVV01000182.1, forward strand.
TTCGCTGATTATCGAGAAGGAATTAGCGCAGGAGCTGAGGAATTTCATCTGCTATCTCCCGCGCGAGGGTTCCGCGCACTCCGTTTTTCTTTTCAAGCCGCTCCCCCGCCGCGCCGTGCGCGAGCGCCGCAGCCGTCGCCGCGTCCATGATGGAAAGGCCGGAGGCCATAAGCGCGCCCGCGACGCCGCTCAGCACGTCTCCCGAGCCGGGGACGGCGAGCGCCGGAGAACCAGCGGCTATCATGCGGAGCTCGCCGGACAACGAGGCTATCAGCGTATTGCGCCCTTTCAGCAGCGCATAGCCCGCTTTTTTCGTCAGCGCGCGCGCGGATTTTTCACGCGACGCGCCGACCTCCGCGGCGCTGACGCCGAGTATTCGCGCGGCCTCGCCACCGTGCGGCGTCAACAGGACGTCGACGCGTTCTTCAAGTTTGTCAAAATCGCGCGCGAAGAAATAGAGCATGTCCGCGTCTATCAGCAGAGGCGCGCGCCAGTTGTTCCAGAACCATGAGAAAAGCTCGCCAGCCTCATCGCCGCGCCACACGCCGGGACCTATCGCCGCCGCGCCACATCTCGGCATCCACTCGGCTATCATCGCCTCGGCCTCTTCCGCGGCGACCGAGCCGCCGCGCGCAGGCAAGGGCAGGATTACGGCCTCCGGCAGTGTCGCGGAAATCTCCGACGCCATGAATTCCGGCACGGCGAGGTAGACGAGCCCCGCCCCCGCGCGCAGAGCGCCGAGCGCCGCGAGCAGCGGAGCGCCGC